>JAEVZE010000481.1 GCA_023392395.1 Bacillota bacterium | reverse complement strand
GGATAACGTAATCGAAGTGTTGCCTTACAGCATTGATAAAATCCTGGTACTTAGGTGACTGTACAACATTGGCTATAGGAACATTCTTGTGATAACTATCCACCATAGAAAGCCTCTTCACGCTTGTTTCTGTTATAATCTGGTCAACTTTTACAACGCCATTCAACACATCTACGATATCCAGTCTGTTCCGAACGCCTAAGTATCTCCCCAAAGACGGATTCAGGAAGTCCATATCGCATAGGAGTACACGTTTTCCTTCTTCAGCCAGTGAAGTAGCCAACATAATGGAGATCGTGCTCTTCCCCTCATTTGGCGTCGAAGAAGTGATCGCCAGGGTCTTAACGGAATCGTTTCCAGAGATGAACTGAATATTCATGGCCAGCGTCTTGATCCCCTCTCGCGTACCTCGCGAAACCGAGTAATATAAGGGGTTGGGTTTTCCCTTCTGGGCCATATATTTCTTCATCTCTCTTTTATAGCCCGCAATCCGCGCCAGCACCTGGACATGAAGGGAATTCTCAATTTCTTCCGACGTGCGAAGCGTTGTATTCAGGATTGCGATCGCGATAAGCATTCCAGCAACAAATAGAATGGAAGCGGCGAGCGCCATAGCCGTACTGCGTATGCGGTTAGGCCCGGATGGAACTACTGGCATCAACGCCCTGGAGGCGATGCTTACGCTCTTCGTCTGAGTGATGGTAGTTAAATACTCGATAAACACTTCACTGATCGTGTTGGCAGCTTTCATGCAAAAGTATGGATCCGCTCCAGTGACAGATAAGTTGATTACCCTCGTGTCTTCTTGAGAGGATATCTTAATGTCATATCCATTCAGATTCTCAACACCCAGCCTTTTTGTCGCCCCATCAATCACTTCGTGTGTCATAATCAGTTGCTGATAATCGACAACAAATGACGTGCTAGTGGTTACGTCATAGCGCGCACTGCCCATTGTATCGCCATAGTCGATCAATACATAGAGCTTCGCTTCAGCTTTATATTGATTCTCCGCATAAAAAAAGTAGTATATGCCCACAAGAGACGTGACAATCAACGGAATGATAACGAGCAACGCAAGCCCGCGTCTCAGGATCGCAAACAATTCCTTGATCGATATCTCTTCCATAGCACTAAATCCAATCCCTCTGTTCTGATCCGGCCAGCTTCTTAAGATAATCTGAAGTTGCCAGAGGATAGTTTCCATTTTAACACAATACTACATTCCTCATTGTATGTGCATTGGGAATACTCTATACTTGTCATTTGCAAAAACCTTTTGCTTTCACATCGCTGTGCCGCCCTTTACGAGCCCACCTTAGCGTCTTGAAGTCCCCCGTCAGATTACAATCGGCGGCATGCATGCCGGAAACGGTTCTTCCGTAAGTAGCGTATACTGGTGGAAGAAACTTTTGCCTAAGTCAGGGATCCCCACGGAAATTTGTGAGAATTTCAGGTTTCCGAAGCCTCTTCCTTTCGCGTCAAAAACCGTGAGGGTTTTTGACGCACTAAAGCCACCGATTGCTCGGTGGCTTCATTATATCAGTACACATTTCCGTCGCCTTTGTAACCCAAAATCCACATCGCGACTCAGGTCAAGGAGATCTGTCTACATCGGCCGCACACCAGAGGGCGTGTGGGTTCCAGGCTCGCCCAGAAGATCGCGGATACGCGACGCGGCATCCTGGTCCAGCACGACCACGCCACCCGGCAGCAGCTTCAGGACCGTCGCGGGGATCTTCTCGGTGGGCGCGCTGCGGTAGACCTTCTCCACAATCTCCGCCTTGTGATCCCCGCCGATCTGCAGCACCACTTTTTTGGCGTCGAACATGTGTCGCACGCCCAGCGTGATACCGCGGGTAAGCGTCATGCCGCCGGAGAAGTACTTCTGCCCCACCCGCGCGGTCACGGGGTCGAGCTGAACGACCTTCGAATACTCTGAAAAATCTCCGCCCGGCTCATTGAGTCCCAGATGGCCGTTCATCCCCGCGCCCAAAAGCATCAGATCGATGCCGCCGTGGGCGAAGATCACGCCATCCACCCTCCGGCACTCCGCCTGGAGGTCGGAGGCGTGCACGTCAAAGCGTGTGATGCGCTCTGCTTCGATCCCGAGCGGGCCATAGAAGTGTTCCATCATAAAAGCGTTGCAGTTCTCTCGCTCGTCCGAGAGGTCCAGCCACTCGTCCAACGCCACAAACCGCGCCTGCGAGAAGTCCGCCTCGCCCGCGTCCGCCATTTCCTTGAGCAGCTCGAATGTACGCGTCGCGGTGGTGCCGGCGGGCAGTGAAATCAGCGCGTCCGGCCGGGCCTGCACGGCCTCGGTTACCAACCGGGTGCTTCTCAGGCTCATGGCCTCAAAATCGCGCTCCAGCCAGGTATCGGGAATTTTCACAGGGAGCTTCGCGCCCAGCGCCTGGGCAGTTTCTTCCATACAATGGGCCAGTGTACCCCCGTCTCGACTGTGCGCCACGCAAGCGGCGCATTCTCCGTGAATGGGACAGATGACATACGGACAGTTACAGCGCATATTATCCTTTCACCGCGCCCATGGCGAGGCTCTTTTGCACATTTTTGCTGAGCAGCGCGAACATGATCAGCGTCGGCAGCGTGGCAATCGTCAGCCCCGCGCCGATCAAGCCCCACTTGGTGGAATACTTGCCCACCATGTCGTTGACGCCGACGGTAATGGTCTTGAATTTTTCGCCGCTGACGAAGGTGATCGCCAGCATCATCTCATTCCACGCGCTGAGGAACGTCAGAATCGCGACCGCGGACAGAATCGGCGCCAGCATCGGCAGGATGATCTGGAAGAACAGGCGGTAGATGTTCGCCCCGTCGATGAAGGCTGCCTCCTCCATCTCCCGGGGCAGCGCCTCCAGCGCGCCGACCATCAAAAGCACCGCCGTGGGCATGGAAAATGCCACATAGGGGATGATGAGCGCCCAGTAGGTGTCCAGGATCGGCTTCAGGTTGACAAACAGCGGCAACAGCACCGCATGCAGCGAGAGCATCATGCCCGTCAGAAACAATACGTAAACGGTCTTGCTCAGCTTCCACTTCATGCGAACGATGGCGTAGGTGGCCATCGCCGAGAGCAACAGCGTAAACAGGATCGTCACCGCCGTCACAATGCCACTGTTCAGGAGGTAGCGTCCCATGTTGGCCTTGGAGAACACGCGCTCGTAGTTGCTCCACTCCCTGTGGATCGGAAGGCCGATGGTGTTGCCGCCGAAGATCTCTGCATTGCTCTTGAGCGAGAACGTGAACATCCAGTAGAGCGGAAACAGCTGAACCAGTGCGACCAGAAAAAGCGCGACGGACAGCATCGGATGGGTCTTGTTGATCAGGGATTTGCGTTTCATCCTGCCCTCCTTAATCGCGCTGGATCGCGCCGAAACCCTTTTGCACCAGCGCCGTGAACGCAAGGCACTCCAGGATGATGAAGATGGCGATCGCGCTTGCGTAGCCGTACTGGTTGGTGGTGAAGATCTTCGTAAACATCAAAAGCGATGGCACCTCGGTGGCGTGCACCGGGCCGCCGCGGGTCAGGATGTAGAGGATATCGAAGGACTTCAGAGAACCGATGATCGCGAAGATCACGCAGGCCTTGATCATCGGTACGATCTGTGGCAGCGTGATTCGCAGTGCGATCTGCACCTTGCTGGCGCCATCCACCCGCGCCGCCTCGAAGATCTCATCCGAAATGGACTTCGCGGCGGAGTAGAACAAAAGCATGTGGTACCCGATGTACTGCCACACCATCGGCACAAAGCAGGCCGCGAGGGCGGTCTGGGTGTTGCCCAGCCACTCGTTCTGAAGGCTTTCAAGCCCCAACGCGCTCAGCGCCATGTTCAATAAGCCGTAGCTGGGGTGGTAGACCTTCATCCAGAGGTTTGCGATGATGGTGCCGGAGATGATCACCGGTACGAAGAACAGGTTTCGGTAGGCATTCTCGCCCCGGACCCCCGATGCCAGTACCAACGCCAGCAGCATCGACAGGGGCAGCTGGATGAATACCGACGCTGCCGCCAGGATCAGCGAATTGACCACAGCCCGGTGGAACAGCGGATCGGTCCACAGCGAGATGTAATTATCCAGCCCGATGAACTGCGCGGTCGTGATCCCGTCCCACTTGAGAAAACTGTACCCGGCCGACTGGACGACCGGAACCAGCGCAATCATCGAAAACCAAATGAGCCCTGGCAGGACAAAAAAGCAGATGGCCTTGCGATCCCGCAGTGCGCGTTCCATGGATGGGCCTCCTCTTCACAGGTGCGGCCCGGCCGCCCGGGCAGCCGGGCCGCACGATTAAACTTTGGTCATACCTGGGGTGCCATCCAACCTCTTCCAGTGCGTTGAAAAACCAGCGTGGTTTTTCTGCGCTTTACTTGGCTTCCATCGCCGCCTGAGACTGCTTGGCGAAATCCTCGGGCGTGACCGTCCCGGCGATGAGACCTTGCAGCAGCTGGTAGTGGGTGTCGATGGCCGCGCCGGCCAGGAAGGTGTCCCAGGCCAGCACATAGCCGCTGGCGGTCTGGATCAGGTCCTTGACGGCAATCAAGGTGGGGCTGACTTCGCTCTCATCGACGTTTTCCAGCTTCCAGGCGGGCAGGCTGTCGCCGATCTTGTAGCACTCCTGGGACATGTACTTGGTCATGCCCAGCGCGAAGTCGAAGGCTTCGTCGGGGTGCTTCGTCGCCGCGTTGACCATCATCATGTCGATCACGCCGCCGCTGAAGGTGGTGGCGTCGCCCTTGCCGCCTTCGACGGTGGGCATGGGCACGACCTTGACCTTGCCCTGGATGGCGTTCTCATCGCTGTCACAGCCGGAAGCAACCCAGCTGCCGCCGTAGTACATCGGCACGAGGCCCATGTAGAACTCTTCCTGGGCTTCCTCGGAGCCGATACCCATCGTGCCCTTGGTGAAGGCGCCGGCGGTGTTCAGGTCCACGAGGAGCTGCGCGGACTTCACGATCTCCGGCGTGTCCAGCGTGGCCTTGCCGGCGAGCGCCTGGTTCATTGTTTCCGGGCCGGCCGTGCGAACGGCCAGCGCGTTCTGGATCATGCCGATGTGCCAGCCGTCCTTGGCGCCCAGCACCATCGGCGTCACATCGTTCTCCTTGAAGGTCTTCACCGCGGCCATCATGTCATCCCAGGTCTCGGGAATCTTGACGCCGTACTTTTCAAACAACTCGGTGTTTAAGAACAGCACGCCCGCCCACTGCTTGAGCGGGAGGCCGTACACCTTGCCGCCGTAGGTGGCGTAGGTCAGCGTGCCATCCAGCAGCTGGTCATAGACGTTGTTCTTCTTGAAGTAATCGTCCAGCGGCAGCACCGCGCCCGCGTCCACGAAGGTCTGCGCGTACCCGCCGCCCCAGCACATGAACACATCGCCCTGGGAACTGGTGGACGCGGCCACCTTCAGCTTGGTGTTCTGGTACTCAACTTCCTGGGTCGCCACGGCTTCGATCTCAACGTTGGGATGCTCTTCCATGTACCTAGCGACGTACTCGTCCACGATCTGGCCCATCTGATCGTCCGGCCAGATGTGCCAGAAGGTCAGGTGTACCTTCTCGCCGCTCTCGGCCAGCGCGGGGCCGTTCATGCAAAAGATGAGGACCAGAACTGTCACTAGTGCGATCCACCTTGGGCTCTTCATGGTTCGTTCGCTCCTTTTCCATTTTTACGAATCATATCAAAGCGCTTCGCGTCGCGCTTTATATGCGCTTCAATTCCCTTGGGGTTGGTTCCTTCCAGGCTGTCCAGCGCCATCAGCACCGCGCCGATCACCGGCTCGTACACGCTGTCCACGATGCGGGCCTGGGCGGCGTGGCGGTGGATCTCCGCCGCGACGCTCTCCTGCAGCACCGGAATCTGACACTTGAACACGCTGCCCGACAGCACCACTTCCACCGGCCTCTCCAGCATATCCATGCGCCTGAGACCCGCCACCGCATATCGCGCGATGTCTCGCCCGAACCTGGACAGTACGTCCAGCGCCTGGAGATCGTTCATGGCGGCTGCCTGCTCCAACAGCTTTGGCACCTCCAGCTTTCGTTCCCTGCCGAGCCCCGTGGTCACCTTGGCCATCAGAAGCTCGTCCACCGTTTTGAAGCCGAAGAAATCCAATAACAGTCCGGTGAGCAGCGTAGGCCCGGCCAGCCTGGCCTCCGCGTCCAGCACCGCCTGGATCGCCCGCTCCGCCAGCGCACTGCCGCCCTGGCAGTTTTCATTGATGTAGAAGCCAAAAACATATTCGTGGCGCGCATCCCGCCGCACGGCGCAGTTCAGCCCCGAACCCGCGCACAACACGCATCCGGACGGGCTGGACGTCCCAGCCCGAAGTGCGATCACCGCGTCGTTCGCCGCCTGAATGCGCTGTCCCGGCACCTGCAGCTGCCGGGACAGCGCGTCCCGGAGCAGCGGCGCCTCATGGGGCCAGTCGATGCCCGTCATCCCGGCGGCCACGGAAAAGATGTCAGAGGTCTCAATCCCCGCGGCCTCAAGGGCCACGCCCGCCGCCTCCTGGACGGCCTGCATGGCAATTTCCAAGCCGCTCTCGGAATGGCAGGCCCCGCACCCCCAGCCGACGCCCAGCAGGTTCCCCGTTTCGTCAGCAACCACCGCGTGGGTCTTGCTGCCCCCCTGATCGATGCCCAGTACGTAACGCAACGTCATTCTCCCCTATTTCAGATGGAATTGGGGCAGGTACTGCCGGTTGGCCTCCAAGAGTTCCGGCACCAGCTTTTCCACCAGCTCGTACTCCCTGACCAGCGGGTGGGCCAGCAGCGCCCACTTCATCTTCAGGACACTGCCCTCCACCGCCGCCTCCACCGCCAGCTGTTCGTAGTTCTTGACGGCGGCGATCAGGCCCCAGCACATCTCAGGCACATGCCCCACGTGGAGCGGCGCCATGCCGCGCGCGTTGACCAGACAGGGGATCTCTACCACGGCGCTGCCGGGCAGGAAAGAGATGGCGCCGTTGTTGGGCACGTTGACCACCATTTCGGTATCCCGGTTGTTGTGGACGGCGTTCACGAAGTTCATCGCCACTTCCGAATACCCGCCGCCACCGCGCTTTTGCAGCGACGCGGGCTTGTCGCAATTGTTCGGATCCGCATAGGCGTCGTAGGTCTCCTTCTCCAGCATCTGCACCTGCTGCCCACGGGTCATCGGAGCGGCCAGCATCTTGCATACCTTCTCGCCGGTCTGATAGAAATACTGCAGGTACGGGCTGGGGATCACGCCCAGAAGCTTGATGAGTTCCAGGCTCACAGAATCGTTCTCCGCGGCGATCTTGAGGAATTCCTCATCGCTCACCGGCCTGCCGTCGATGGTGATGTTGGAAATAAAATTCATGTGGTTCAGGCCCACATAGTCGTACTGCACCCGGTCGTAGGCGATGCCCATCGCCTGTTTTGCCCACATCTTGGGGAAGATGCCGCCCGAGCAGAAACCCGCGATTTTTGCTTTTGTGTAACGCGTGACCGCCTCCGTAACCAGCCCCGTCGGGTTGGTGTAGTTGATGATCCAGCCGTTTGGTGACATTTTCTCCATGCGCCGCGCAATTTCCAGCATCATCGGGATGGTGCGGAATGCCTTCATCATACCGCCCGCGCCGGTGGTCTCCTGTCCGACCAGCCCGTGCGCCAGCGGGATCTTCTCGTCCAGAACCCGTTGGGCATTGCCGCCCACGCGGACCTGCGTGTCCACAAAGTCCGCGCCCTCCAGCGCGTCGTCCAAAATCAGCGTGGAGCGAATTGAGGCGGTAAGGCCCAGTTTTTTGGCAAACCGCTCGCAGAATCCCCGCATGATGGACAGGCGCTTTTCGTCGATGTCGTAGAGCACGACCTCTTTGATGGGTAACGTGTCCCTTCGAGCCGCCATTTCCTCCAGTAGTTCCGGCGTGTAGGAGCTGCCCGCCCCGACGATGGCAAATTTCATTCCGCGTTCCCTCCGTTTGTGTATCGATCCACATTTGTTCAAAAGAAAACCCGCGCGAAAAGTCCTTCTCACCGGCACGAAAAGTGGTCCAGGAAGTGATACCCTCTATGTATCGATCCACATTTTGACCTAAAAACGCTTATTGCCGCGTCGTTTCCCGCACGATCAGCTCCGGATAGAACACCACGCGTTGCTTTTCCACGCTTTGCTGCTCAATGTCCTGGATCAGGATATCCAGCGCGCTGA
>JAEVZE010000465.1 GCA_023392395.1 Bacillota bacterium | reverse complement strand
AGCCCAGCGTGTCCAGGTTGACCGGGAAGCGGGCGTCGATCTTGATGATGTCCTTCTTGCCCATGCGGCCCGAGCGGACGTTTTTGATGATGGCCACGCAACAATCCAGTTCGTCCAGCTTCAGGTAGCGGTAGATGTCCATGCTGCGCCCGGCGGAGATGTGATCGATCACCACGCCGTTTTCAATCGCGTCGATGTTCATTGAGCGTTCGCCTCCATCAGCTTCATCATCAGCGCCATGCGCACGAATTTGCCGTTCTCCACCTGCTCGAAGTAGCGGGCGCGGGGGTCGTCGTCCACGCGGTGGGAGATCTCGTTGACGCGGGGCAGCGGGTGCAGGATGCCCAGGTCGCGCTTGGCGGAAACGAGCTTTTCGGGCGTCAGGATGTAGCTGTCCTTCAAGCGCACGTAATCGGCTTCATTGAAGAAACGCTCCTTCTGCACGCGGGTCATGTAGAGTACGTCCAGCTGGTCCATCACGTCCTCGAGGGACTGCACCTCCCGCCAGCCGGAGCCCCTCTGGGCCAGCGTGCGCTTCAGGTAGTCCGGGATGACCAGTTCCGGCGGCGAGATCAAGACGAACTCCACGCCCTCGTAGCGGGACATGGCGGTGATCAGCGAGTGCACGGTACGACCAAACTTCAGGTCTCCGCAGAGGCCCACCACCATGTGGCCGAGCCGACCCTTGTCGCGCCGGATGGTGGTCAGGTCCGTCAGCGTCTGGGTGGGGTGGTTGTGCCCGCCGTCGCCCGCGTTGATGATGGGTACCTTCGCGCGCTGGATCGCCGCCATCGGCGCGCCTTCCTTCGGGTGGCGCATGGCGATGATGTCGGCGTAGCAGGCGACGGTGCGCACGGTGTCCGATACGCTCTCGCCCTTGGCGGCGCTGGAGGAGTCCGCCGTCGCAAAGCCCAAGACGTTCCCGCCCAGTTCCAGCATCGCCGCCTCAAAGCTGAGCCGGGTGCGGGTGGAGGGCTCGAAAAAGAGGGTGGCCAGCTTCTTGCCGCGCATCACGTCGGAATACTTCTTGCGATTCTGAATAATTTCGTCGGTCAGGTTCAGGATTTCGTCGATTTCCTTCAGCGACAGGTCCTCGATGTCGATCAGGTGGCGCATCAGATTCCCTCCTTTGGGGTCATCCAGCTTTCATCGGACGGGTTGTTGCGAAACGCGATGAGCCGGGGCGCGTCCCCAGGCTGGATGTAGCCCTCTTCCGCGGCCACTTCCACCAACTGGTCGAAGTCGGTCAGCGATACGTTTTGGACGCCCGCCTCCCGCATGCGGTCGATGCCCTTTTGCATGTTGTAGGTGAAGATGCTGACAATGCCCAGTACCACCGCGCCCGCCTCGCGCAGCGCCTCCACCGTCTCAATGGCGCTGCCGCCGGTGGAAATCAGGTCCTCCACGACCACGACCTTCTGGCCGGCGTCAAGTCTTCCCTCGATGCGGTTGTTTCGCCCGTGGTCCTTCGCGCCGGAGCGCACGTAGCCCATCGGAAGGCCCATGAGATGCGCGGTGATCGCCGCGTGGGGGATGCCCGCGGTGGAGGTGCCCATCAGCACTTCGCACTCCGGGTAGTTCGCCCGGATCAGTTCCGCAAGGCCCGTTTCGATGCGGGTGCGCACGGCGGGGTCTGAGAGCGTCAGCCGGTTGTCGCAGTAGATGGGGGATTTGATGCCGCTGGCCCAAGTGAAGGGTTCCTCGGGCCGGAGGAACACCGCCTTGATGGACAGAAGGTCTTTCGCGATGGCTCGTTTCATGCGTTCTCTCCTCCAAATTCCTGTACGCAGCGCCTGTAGGCCGCCACGGGGTCCGATGCCGCGGTGATTGGCCGCCCGACCACGATCAGATCGCTTCCGCCCAGCCGCGCTTTGGCGGGCGTCATCACCCGCGCCTGATCGTCCAACGCGGAATCCGCAAAGCGCACGCCGGGCGTCACGGTCATAAAATCCGGGCCGCAGGCGCGCTTCACCAGCGCGGCCTCAAGCGGCGAGCAAACCACGCCGTTAAGGCCCGCGATTTGCGCGTTTTTCGCGTAGTGGGCCACGGTCTCCTCCATGCTCTTTGAGATCAAAAGCTCGCCCCGCATCCGCTCCTCGCTCGTCGAGGTCAGCTGCGTGACCGCGAGGAGCTTGGCCCGGGTGCCGTCGGAGCGGGTCAGCCCTTCCAGCGCGGCGCGCATCATGTCGATGGTCCCCGCCGCGTGCACGTTGGTCATGTCCACGTCGAGCCCGCTGAGCGACCGCATCGCCCGCATCACGGTGGTGGGGATGTCGTGCAGCTTCAGGTCCAGAAAGACCGGGTGCCCCAGCCGCTTCACCTTTCGCACGATTTCCGGCCCCTCGGCGTAGAACAGCTCCATGCCGATCTTGACGAAGGGCTTCTCTCCCTCAAACAGATTCAGGAAGTCGAATACTTCCTTCGCATTCGGGAAATCCAGCGCGACGATGACCCTATTCTCCATGCTTACCTCCCATATCCGTTCGTTGCTCGGTCGCTGTCACAAACTTGCGTCTCGTCTTCTCCTAGGGTTCGGGGGCCGCAGCCCCCGATTGATTCACGGCAACCGGAGGGCGGCATGTACGGCCGCAGGTTGCCCATACCGCTTCCAAGCGCAGGCATGCCCGCAAGACCTTCGGCTTGCAGGGCCTGCGCCTCCGGCAAAAACGTCGCACGTTGTTGCCGGACCGTTATGCATGTGCTCCTCCTATGATGTCGGTCAGTGCGGTTATGTGATACTTTTCCATTTCATCAGGCAGATCACCAATGATGTCCCGGCAGGCATAGTGGTTCACCAGGTTTGCCGCGCCCACCTGCACCGCCGTCGCGCCCGCGAGCATCATCTCCAATACGTCCTTGGCGCAGGATACGCCGCCCATGCCGATGATGGGGATTTTGACCGCCTCGTACACCCGGTAGACCATCGAGATCGCCACCGGCAGGATCGCGGGGCCGGACAGCCCGCCGGTTCTGTTTGCGAGGACGGGTTTCCGGCTTTTGAGGTCGATCCGCATGCCCAAGAGCGTATTGATGAGGCTCAGCCCATCCGCGCCCGCGTCTTCGCAGGCTTTTGCGATCTCGGCGATGTCGGTCACATTGGGCGAGAGCTTCATGTAGACCGGCTTTTTCGTGACCGCTTTGACGGCTTTGGTCACTTGTGCCGCGCTCCCGGCGCTGGCGCCAAAGCTCATGCCGCCGCCGTGCACGTTAGGGCAGGAGATGTTGACTTCGATCAGCCCCACCGCGTCCGAAGCGTCGATCATTTCGCAGGCCTTCTGGTATTCCTCGATGGAGAACCCGCTGATGTTGGCGATCACCGGCTTGTGAAAGAAGGTTTGCATCTCCGGCAGTTCGTGGGCCAGGACGTGCTCCACGCCCGGATTCTGCAACCCCACCGCGTTCAGCATGCCGGAGGCACACTCCGCGATGCGGGGCAGCGGGTTGCCCACGCGGGCCTGAAGCGTCGTGCCCTTGAAGGAGAAGCTGCCCAGGCAGTTGATGTCGTAGTACTGGTGGTATTCTTTGCCATACCCGAACGCGCCGCTGGCGGCGATCACCGGATTGTCCAGCGTCCAGCCGCTTAAAGTCACCCGCGTGTCCACAGGATCTCCTCCCTTCGAAAGACCGGCCCGTCGGCGCAGATGCGCCTGGGGCCGAGTTTCGTGACGCAGGTGCAGCCCATGCACGCGCCCACGCCGCAGGCCATTCGCGCCTCGAAGCTGAACTGGCCCGGCAGGTCCACCGCGCGGTAGACCGCCCTCAGCATCGGCTCCGGGCCGCAGGCGGCCACATAGTCGCCGTCGAGACC
>JAEVZE010000464.1 GCA_023392395.1 Bacillota bacterium | reverse complement strand
ATCCAGTACGACTACCTGAACGGCACCGCCGACGGGAAATACGGTGCGTCGACACAGGCCGCCGTGAAGCTCTTCCAGAGGCGCAACGGCCTGCCCGCGGACGGCAAGGTGGGATCCTCCACCGCGGCGGCGCTGGGCGTGACACTGACTTCGTCCGGCGGCGGCGCGAAGACAACCTCGTCTACGTCCGCGAGCATCACCTCCGCCGACCAGCGGGTGCTCGCGAAGCTGGTCTACGCCGAGGCCCGCGGCGAGCCCTACAAGGGGAAAGTGGCGGTGGCGGCGGTGGTTTTGAACCGCGTACGCTCCTCCTCCTTTCCCAACACCATCTCCGGCGTGATCTACCAGAAGAGCGCGTTTTCCTGCGTTTCGAACGGTTCGATCAACAGGACGCCCGATTCTTCCGCCATCCGCGCCGCCCGCGACGCGATGAACGGCTGGGATCCGACCGGCGGCTGTCTCTACTTCTATAATCCGCGCGCAACCTCGGACAGGTGGATCCGTACCCGCACGGTCAAGACCGTGATCGGCAACCACTCCTTCTGCCTATGAAAATACGATGGAGAGGGCGCATTCAGAAAAGAGGGTTTCTGGTGATGCTGGGCGCACTGGCGGCGGCGCTGCTGGTGACCAGCGTAGTCATGCAGCAGCGGGTGTCGGCCCTGACGCTGCAGGTTAACGCGGCCTATCAAAAGGCGTTCTATGAGACGATTGAGCTGATGAGCGGCATCCAGCTGAACCTGGAAAAACTGATGGTGACGGGCAGCGGATCCCAGGAGCAGGCGCTGCTCACCACCATCGCCCGGCAGGCGGAAGGCGTGGCCAGCAACTTAAGCCAGATGCCCCAGGGCGACCTGACGCTGGAGGGCTCGCTCAAATTCGTCAACCAGACCGCGGACTATGCCAGGGTGCTGTCCGAGCGCATTGGCTCTGGCGGCGCGCTGACGGGGAAGGATTACGAGAACCTGGGCGACCTGCACAACGCCAGCGTCCAGCTCAACCAGCAGCTTTCCGACCTGCTGACCCGTTATGACGCTGGGGAGCCGGTGTTCGGAAACGGCAGCGTAACGGTCACCGCCACCCAGGCACCTGAAGAGAACAACCCCGTCGTCGACTACCCGGTGCTGCTCTACGACGGCCCCTTCTCCGACGCGCAGACCGACCAGCAGATCCAGCCCACCGGGCAGGCGGTTTCCCAGGACGAGGCGACCAAGCTCCTGACCGACTTCATCGGCGCGGAACGGGTGCAAAACGTCACCTATACGGGGGACTCCGACATCTTCTCCAGCTGCTACGAGTTCGCAGCCGCGCTGAAAGACGGCAATACGCTCACGGCGGGCGTCACAAAGACCGGTGGGCACATCGTTTACATGCTGCCCGAGCAGGCCAACAGCGAAGTCAATCTTACCGAAGGCGACTGCATCGACCAGGGCTCCCGGTTCCTCGCGGCCCACGGCTACGAGAACATGGAGGTCAACTACTGGCGCAGGCTGGACGGCATCCTGACGGCCAACTACGCGGCGACGCAGGACGGCGTGCTGCTCTACCCGGATCTGGTCAAGCTGCAAATCTCCATGAAGGACGGCCTGGTGGTGGGCATCGAGGCGGTCAACTATCTGACCAACCACCGCGCCCGCACAATCGCGGAGCCGCAGGTTACCGAGGAAGACGCAAGGTCCCGGGTGAATCCGGCGCTGACCATCGAGCGCGTGCGCCGGTGCATCATACCCCTGGATACGGTCGAAGTGCAGTGCTGGGAGGTCACGGCGGCAGTGTCGGAGGATGAAAGGTACCTGGTATACATCGACACGGTGACCGGCGCGGAAAAGACCATCCTGCGCATCATGCAGGACGACGAGGGAACCGTTACGCAATAGCGTGCAAATGAAATCTGCTTCGCATCTTTCATTTGCGATGAATACGAGCCGGTTCCCTGAAATCCTGTGGGATTTCCGGGCGGAAACCGGTTCGGGTTCGCTTTCCCATTCGCTTGAGCTCTGTGGGAAAGCCAAATCCGCCGCGCATGTCGCCGGATTTGATGAAAAGTAGAGAGGGCCTCGGCCCTCTCTAGACTCTCTTGGGAAATATGGATGAAAAGGTGGAGCCGTCGCGCAAGGGTGCGCGGCGGCTCCATTTTACGGCAATTATGATAGCGTGAACTCAATTCTGACCGGATTGTGGTCGGTGTACTGGAAATTAAGCGGCAATGTCCTGACCGACTGCAACGTGAGGTTGGGCGAAAGGATGAAGCCGTCGATTACATAGTGTTGGATTTCCGGATTGGAGAGGTCGTAGGGCATGCTGTTCTGGCGGCAGGTGGGCGTGGTATCGTCCGCCGCGTAGGTCCATCCTGACGGCAGGATGGACGCTTCCACCGTGCCGGGCACGTAGGCCCCGTCGGTCCGGACCGGATACTTTGAGGTATCGACGCCCGGCAGCCACTGGTTGAAGTCGCCGCCCGCCAAGACATAGTTGCCCTTGGCGTATTCCTCGGCCAGGATGCCCACCAGCACCTTGGTTTGCGCCGCTTTGCCTGCGCCGTCGTCGAAGGCTTCCAAGTGCAGGTTGACCACCACCAGCTCTTTGTCCGAGCCCTCCACCGGGATGCGCGTCACCAGCAGGCAGCGCTTGAGGTTGCAGGTGGAGAACGGCCAAACAAAGGGGGAGGGCAGCCGGATGCGCGTCGCGCTTTCCGCTGCCAGACCGGAGAGCGTCATGATGCCGCTGTCCACCTTGCCGATCGGGTCCAGCGGCGGGATGGGCACGAACGGGCACAGGAAGTTGGACGCGAACGCCGTCTGCCCGCTCAGCGATTGCCTGAGCGCCACCTCTTCATTGACGCCGTAGGACCTCTTGGAATTCCGGTCGACCTCCTGCAGCAGCGTCAGGTCGCTTTTTTGCGCCTTGAGGATTTCGGTGACGCCCGCCAGGTCCCGCTCGATGATGTCCTTCGAGCCGACGCGGGTCATCTTCCCGCCGTCCATGAAGAAGTCGGCCTCCGCCGGCAGTCCGCAGTAGCCGATGTTGAACGACACAGCCGACAGCGTGTCGCCCGCCTTCGGGGCGCGCTGGGCCGCGCCGGAAAGCGGGGCGGCCTCCGACGCCTCCGGACGATATTCGGTCAGCGTGAGGTAAAGAATCCCCAGCCCCGCCAGCAGCACGAGGCATCCCAGAACCGACAGGAACCCCTTCAAAAACTTCTTCATGCCGCACGCTCCACGTCCTGTTTTTGTCCGGCTGAACAATGGATTACCGTGAATGCTGCGCTTCCTTGATGACCTTCATCCGCTTCATCGCGTCGTTTCCGCCGCGTCCGAACCAGTCGTGCAATTGTTTGTATTCGGAGTACAGCTGGTCGTAGACCGCGTGGTTTTGGGCGTCGGGCCGGTAGACGTCGTCCGTCAGGCCGCCCATTTCCCGCGCCGCCTCCTCAATGGAATCATACCCGCCCGCCTTGCGCCCGGCCGCCACCGCGCCGAACATCGCGGAACCCAGCGCCGGGGCTTGGGCGGACCTGGCTACGCGGATTTCCCGCCCGGTGACGTCCGCGTATACCTGCATGAAGAAGGGATCCTTCTTGGCGATGCCGCCGCAGGCGTAGAGGTTTTTGATCGGAATGCCGTTGTCTTCAAAGGCTTCGTGAATCGTGCGCGCGCCGAAGGCGGTGGCCTCCACCAATGCGCGATAGATCTCCTCAGGCCGTGTCGTAAGCGTCAGCCCCAGGATCAGCCCGGACAGGCTGCCGTCCACCAGCACCGACCGGTTGCCATTCCACCAGTCCAGTGCGACCAGACCCGATTCGCCAGTCCTGAGCCGTGCAGCCTTTTCGCTCAGAAGCCGGTGCAAGCCGACGCCCTTTTCGCGGGCTTCCAAAGCATAGCCATCTGGGACGCAGTTGTCCACGAACCAGTTGAAGTGGTCGCCCGTCACCTGATTGGCCTCGTAGCCCATGAGCCCGGGAATGACGCCGTCCTCCACCACGCCGCAGATGCCCGGCACCATGCGTTCCTCCCGGCCCACCATGACATGGCAGGTGGAGGTGCCCAGGATCATGAGCAGGTCGCCCGGCTGCGTCAGCCCCGCGGGCGGCAGCGATACATGCGCGTCGATGTTGGCCACCGCCACCGCGATGTCCTCTGGAAGGCCGATGAGTTTGGCGGCTTCCTTGGTGAGAAAACCCGCCTTTTCTCCAATGGGCCGAACGTCGCCGCGCAGTTTTTCGGCCACGACGTGTTCAAGCCTTGGGTCCAGCGCCCGGAAGAAGTCGCTTCCCGGATAGCCATCCCGCTTGTGCCACAGCGCTTTGTACCCGGCTGCGCAGGCGCTGCGCACGTTCGCGCCGGTCAGAAGCCATACGATCCAGTCCGCCGCCTCGATAAAGCGGTCAGCAGCCTGGTATACCTCAGGCGCTTCGTTCAGAATCTGCCAGATTTTTGGGAAGATCCACTCCGACGAGGTCTTTCCGCCGTAGCGTGCCAGAAATTTTTCGCCCCGCTCCCGGGCGACGCGGTTGAGCGCGTCCGCTTCCCGCTGGGCGGCATGATGCTTCCACAGTTTCACATAGGCGTGGGGACTGCCCGCCCACTCCGGTTTCAGGCACAGCGGCACGCACGCTTCGTCCACCGGCAGCACCGTACAGGCGGTGAAATCGATGCCGACGCCCACCACATCCGCCGCCGAAACGCCCGATTTTTTCAGCGCCTCCGGCACCACATATTGAAGCGTGTCCACGTAGTCCTGGGGGTGCTGCAGCGCCCAGTCGGGCGGAAGCCGCGTCCCATCCGGCAGCGTACCGTCCATCACCTGATGGGGATAGTCCATTTGTGCGCTGGCCAGCTCGCGGCCCGTGCCCACCTCTGCCACCAGCGCCCGCGCTGACAGCGTACCAAAGTCGATGCCCACGGCGTATTTGCCCATCCTGGTCCCTCCTACGTAATACTAATTCCAAATATTAATGCTTCGTCACAGGGGATCTTTTCACGCAGGGAGGTTGGTTTACCGGAGGTAAACCAAGTCGCTTCGCGACCGCACGATTCAAATGGATTTGAATCGTGCGCCGCGGTGTCGCCTTCCACTCAACGTAGCGCTG
>JAEVZE010000446.1 GCA_023392395.1 Bacillota bacterium | reverse complement strand
ACCCGGACGCGGTCAACGGGGAGATCGGGCGGTTCCTGCAGGGACTAACGGCATAGAAGACTTTGTTGGGGGTGGGGGAATGGAAGCGGGCATCCGTCCCTGGAGAATCGAGGACGTGCCGGATCTGGTTCGCGCGATCAACAATCAGAAGGTGCTGGACAACCTGCGCGATGGGATTCCTTTCCCATACACTTTGGGGGACGCGGAGGTGTTCATTCGAGGAATGTTGGGCGCGGAAAAGGACCAGGTATACGCCTGGGCGATCGCCGTGGACGGCGTCGCGGCGGGCAGCATCGGCGTGTTTCGCAAGGCCAACATTCACCGGCGCACCGCCGAGATGGGCTATTATGTGGCGGAAGCGCATTGGGGCAGGGGCATCGCCACCACCGCGGTCCGGTCGGCATGCGAGTGGGTGTTTGAAAACACGGACATTCTGCGGATCTATGCCGAGCCGTTCGCCCGGAACGAGGCCTCCTGCCGCGTGCTAGAGAAGGCGGGCTTTTCGCTGGAGGGCCTGATGCGCAAGAACGCGGTGAAGAACGGCGAGGTGTTGGACATGAAGCTGTACGCCCGTGTCAGGGAATAAGTTGATCTCGCAGTGCCTAACGCACTCGATCCCGGGCGGAACAATCCGCCCGTTTTTTCTTGACCTCACTTGACAGCGCACGCCAACTGTCGTATTATATGTGCGATAAGTATAACAAATCATACTTTCGTAGAAAACAATGGAAGTGGAGTGAGGCCGATGCTCCGGCTCGTTCTGATGGGCGTGGGCGGCGCCCTGTTGCTGCTCGGCGCGGCGGCAGCCGCGTATGTTTACCGCAACACGCACTATGACAGCGGTACGGCGAAGCTTTTGCGACGCGCCGGTTTTGCTGAAAAGCAGGTGTATCTTCCCGATGGCGCCGTGCTGAACTATGGCGAAGGGCCAAAGAACGGCCCGGCGCTCCTTCTGATTCACGGGCAGACGGTGAGTTGGGAGGACTACGCGCCGGCGCTGCCGGCGCTCTCCCGGCGGTTTCACGTCTTCGCGGTGGACTGCCACGGCCACAGAGGCTCCTGCAAGGACCCGGCAAAGTACACCGGCGCGGCCATGGGGCGGGATTTTCAGTGGTTTCTGAAAAACGTGGTGGGGGAGAAAGCCTACGTTTCCGGCCAATCGTCCGGCGGGCTGCTTGCGGCGTGGCTCGCGGCCAACGCGCCGGAGGACGTTTTGGGCGTGGTGCTGGAAGATCCACCGTTCTTCTCCACCGAGGAAGCGCGAAACCCCGGCGCGTTCGCGTGGGTGGACAGCTTTAAAACCATCCACGGCTTCCTGAATC
This sequence comes from Bacillota bacterium, assembly GCA_023392395.1. Lineage (GTDB taxonomy): Bacteria > Bacillota > Clostridia > Christensenellales > Aristaeellaceae > JAEZHK01. The sequence continues at coordinate 3,257 of JAEVZE010000446.1, read as the reverse complement.
AGGCGGAGGAGGCCAGCTATACCCGTTACTATCTTGAGCACTGTTATATGCAGAAGCTGATCGGAGACGGCTGGACGGGCATGAAGGCTTATGCGTACAAATACATGGAGAAGCACCCAGGAAAGCCGCTGCGCGTCTTCTTCCTGCCGCCCTCGGCCAACCGGATGTTTGATCTTCTGAACGGCGACTACGATCTCAGGTTTGGCGACAGGTTCTACGACTGCTCCTGGTTTGAAGGCTACGACCGGGAGGCGGTGCTGTCCGCCATCCGCTGCCCGTCGGTCTTGATCCACGCCAACTGGAGCTATTCCCCGGACGGCATCCTTCTGGCCGCCATGAACGGCGAGGACGCGCAGCGCGCCCACAGTCTGATTCCCGGAAACGAACTGATCAAGGTGGACTCCGGCCACGACTTCCACTGGGAGAAGCCCAGGGAGTTCGCGAAGGTCATGACGGACTTTCTGGAAAAAACGCAAGCAATATGAGATTGGCCCCGCTTTCCCAGATGGAAAGCGGGGCTTTTGCATGCGTTTTGAAACAGTTCTCGGAAATCAGAAGATCAGCTCGTTCTCGGCTGCCTTGGCTTCCCGTCGGAGCATGGCCCATTCTTCCTCGGTCATGGGGCTTTCGAAAGCCTCGTCCGCGTGGGCCAGCATGAACGAGAAGTGCTCGTAGTTTCCGGGCGGTACCAAGGTGTTTGAGCCCTTCAATACCGCATACTTCATCGCGGCTACGCTCAGCGGATCGTCGCCCCAAAGCGGCTGGCACCAGGATTTCGGGTAGGGCCTCGCCTCGCCGTCCCGCCACTGGCGGCGCACCAGCGACTTCATGCCCAACAGGCCGATGCCCCTGTCCTTCACGGCCTGGCTGATCCGGTCGCCCCAGCCGCGGCAGATGCCCAGCGCCCAGTTGAGCGGGACCAGCACCGTGTCAAAGTCGTACATCGTCAATGCGCGCAGGGCCACGTCCTCGTTGTGGGCGGAGAAACCGACGTTTCGGATGAGCCCGTCCCGCTTGGCTTTGAGCACCACTTCCATCGCGCCGCCGGGGCCGAACGCCCGGTCCAAATCTTCGTCGGTGGTCAGCGCGTGCAGCTGATAGACGTCAAAGTGGTCGGTACGAAGCTTTTTGAGCGACGTCTCCAGTTTCTCCTTTGCGCCCGCGGCCAAGCGCTCCTCTGTCTTGCAGGCCAGGAATACATCTCTTCGATAGGGCGCGAGCGCCGGACCCAGCCGGTCCTCCGCGTCGCCGTAGGTGGGTGCGACGTCATAATAGTTGACGCCCGCGTCGATGGCCTGGGCTACGTAGCGATCGGCGTCCGTCTGCGTCTCATCCATGTTGATGATGCCGCCAAATACCACGGCCGAAACGTTGATGCCGGTCTTGCCCAGCGGATGGTACAGCATGCGATCACTTCCTTTCCAAATTATGATAACACATTCGCGCGCGGGCGTAAAGGGCGGGGCGGCGCGTTAACAGGGCTTACGCATGAACTAAAGTTCTTGCGTAAGCCAAGAGAACGGGGGCGGATTTCTGAATTTTCTGCGGGAAATTCCGGGTGCATCCGGGCTTAAGGATATGACTCCCCGTCGGGCGGGCAAGCTCGCCCTTTGGGGAATCCATTTGCATCGGCAAAGCCGGTGCAAATGGTCGAACATGGAGGGCTGTGGCCCTCCAAACCTCCGGAGTTCATACATTCGTAATTCATGCATTGGCCGTGGGTCCGTTAAATCTCCGGACGAGCTTGACTGCACGCCTCGCCCGTCATAGAATATGAATGAATTAAGAAATATTCATTCAGGCGTTGAAAGGTATGAAAAACCGACTTATGAGCATGGACGACAAGCGGGCCGCACTGTACGAGGGCGCGAAGAAGCTTTTTTCGGAAAAGGGGCTCAAGGACACCAGCGTGGCGGACATCACCAAACTGGCCGGGGTGGCAGTGGGCACGTTCTACATCCACTGTCCTTCGAAGGACCGGCTGTTCATTGAGATCTTCAAGGACGAGAACGAGAAGATGCTGCGCAAGGCGATGGAGGGAATCGACCCAAACGGTGAGCCGCGGGAGGTGATCCGGACGCTGATCGAGCGCAACATGCAGGGCATGATGGAAAGCCCCATCCTGCGCCAGTGGTATGATCCGGGCGTTTCCGCCAGGATTGAGCGGCTGTTCCGGGAGGAGGACGGGATCAGCGCCGCCTCCTCCCTCTACCAGCACTTCATGGAGCTGGTGCGGTTGTGGCAGGCGCAGGGACGGATGCGCCAAGACATCGACGCCCCGATGATCATGGCCATGTTCGGCGCGATCATCCGGATTGGTCACCACCGGGACGAGATCGGCCCGGAATTCTTCCCGGCACTGCAGGAGCACCTGACGGAGTTCGTGCTGGAGGGGCTGACCCGCACCGGGCGCAAGGGGTGAGGCGATGAGCGGGTTTTCGAGCGGCGCGGCCGCCACGCACGAGGGGATGGGTACGGCCATAGAGCACCAGGCGCACGGTGCACGGGCCCGGGAGGCGCTGGAAGCCGCCCGGCGGGAGGCGATGCGGCTGGAGCGGCTTTTAAGCCGGTTTCAGCCGGAAAGCGACGTGGGGCGGATCAACCGGGCGGCGGGCGGGGAGTCGGTTCCGGTCGCCCCGGAGGCGGCTTTTGTATTGGAGCGCGCAGTGGCGTTTTCCCGGTTGGCCTGCGGGTGCTTCGATTGTACCGTCGCGCCGCTTTCGGACTTGTGGGACTTCCGCCGCGCGGTTGTGCCGGGGGCGGAGGCGATCGCCCAGGCCAGGGCGCTTGTGGACTGGCGCGATCTGGAGCTGGACGGCGAAAGGCGCACCGCGCGACTAAAGCGGCCCGACCAAGCGATCGACCTGGGCGGCATCGCGAAGGGGTTCGCGGGCGGCCGGATGATGGAGATCTTCCGGCAGTACGGCGTCCAGTCCGCGCTTTCAAACTTCGGCGGCGGCGTGTCGGCGCTGGGCGCACGGCCGGACGGCAAACCGTGGCGGGTGGGCATCCGCCACCCGAGGCGGGAGGGATTGATCGGCGCGCTGTCGGTGGAAGGCAGTACGGTGGTGACCTCCGGCGATTATGAGCGCTGCTTTTTTGCGGAGGGTCGGCGTTGCCATCACCTGATCGACCCCAGAACCGGGCAGCCAGCCGCCAGCGGGCTGGTCAGCGTCACCGTTGTCTCGTCCAGCGCGCTCACCGCCGACGCGCTGTCCACCGCGGCGTTTGTCGCGGGGCTCGAGCGGGGGCTGGAA
>JAEVZE010000421.1 GCA_023392395.1 Bacillota bacterium | reverse complement strand
TCGGGACGTTCCAAGTGCCGCTTCTGCGCACGGGCTTCCGCATGGTGGTGTTCTCGGTGCTTCTGATGGTAGTGGTGCTGTTCTACCGGCGCGGCCTCATGGGCACCAACGAGTTCTCCTGGGACTTTTTATGGAAAAAGCGTGGCGGCGCGGCGACGGGGGGTGCGCGAGATGGCAAATAACGTGCTGCACCTGGACAACGTCACGATGCAGTTCGGCGGCGTGGTCGCCGTCAGCGACCTGTCGCTGGACGTAAACGAGGGCGAAATCGTCGCGCTCATCGGCCCCAACGGCGCGGGCAAGACCACCGCGTTCAACGTGATCACCGGTGTGTACGCGCCCACCAACGGCCGGGTGGTGCTGCGGGGGGAGACCATCGCCGAGGGCTATCCCACCGGTAAGGTGAAAAAGTTGTACGCCGCCGGACACAACGGCGAATGCACGAAGCTGGTCAGCCACACGCCAGACCAGATCACCGCAAAGGGCGTGGCGCGCACCTTCCAGAACATCCGCTTGTTCAAGGACCTGACAGTGTTTGAAAACGTGCTGATCGCCAAGCACATGCACGTCAAGGCCAACGTGATTTCCGCCACCTTTCGGCTCAACTGGGCGGAGGAGGCGCGCATCCGGCGGGAATCGCTGGATCTGATCGACTCGCTGGGCCTGTCCAAGGTGAAGGACGAGAAGTCCTCCTCCCTGCCCTACGGCAAGCAAAGGGTTCTTGAGATCGTGCGGGCGCTGGCCACGAGCCCCAGCCTGCTGCTCCTGGACGAACCCGCCGCCGGCATGAACCCGCAGGAGACGGACGACCTAAGCGACTTCATCCGGAAGATCAAAAAGCAGTTCAAGCTCACCGTGTTCATGATCGAGCACCACATGAACCTGGTCATGGACATCTCCGACCGCATCTACGTGATCGATTTCGGCAAGTACATCGCTTCTGGCACCCCCGCCGAGGTGCAGTTCAACCCAGACGTCATCAAGGCCTACTTGGGGGTGGAAGAAGCATGAGCCTGCTGGAAGTCAAGGATCTAAAGGTCAGCTTCGGCGGCATCGAAGCCCTCAAGGGCATCTCGTTCAAGGTGGACGAAGGCGCGATCGTGACGCTGATTGGCGCCAACGGCGCGGGCAAGTCCACCACGCTTCGCGCCATCAGCGGCCTGGTGCACCCGTCGGCGGGCGCCATCACCTATGCGGGCGAGCCCATCACCAACATGGACACTCAGAAGATCGTGGAAAAGGGCATCGCGCTGGTGCCGGAAGGCCGACGCGTGTTCCCGAACCTGACGGTTCTGGAGAACCTGCGCATCGGCGCGTACATGAGGAGCGACAAAGCCGGCATCGACTCGGACATCGAGCACGTCTATCACCTGTTCCCCCGCCTCAAGGAGCGCCACTGGCAGCTGGCTGGTACGCTCTCCGGCGGCGAGCAGCAGATGCTGGCCGTCGGGCGCGGGCTGATGTCCAAGCCCAAGATCCTGATGATGGACGAGCCGTCGCTGGGCTTGGCGCCGATGGTGGTTCGGGACATCTTCTCGATCATCCGCACGCTCAACAAGGAGGGCATCACCATCCTCTTGATTGAGCAGAACGCCAACGCCGCGCTGCGCGCCGCCAAAACCGGCTACGTGCTCGAGACCGGCCGCATCACGCTGACCGGCACCGGCGAGGAGCTTCTCGAGAACAAGCAGGTGCGCGAGGCCTACCTGGGCAAGACCCGGGAGAAGTAGGAGGCGGGGGTACGCCGGGGCTCCGCCCCAGATTCCACGAGGGTAGTGAGTTCCCCTTGCCCCGCACAAAAGGGAAATGAAGAAGGCGCAGAGTGCCATGAACGCTCTGCGCCTTCCCTGTGCCATGAAGTGAAGCTATCTGTGATATGGAAAGCAAATTGCCTTATCTCTGTGCTCATGCAGTTGCCCCAAAGTAAGGATTCGCGTAGGAGTCTGCCCCGCTTTCCGACGAAAAACACCAAATTGACATAAATTGGACGGGAATGATATAATATTCTTCAGATGAAAATTATGGGACGAGGGTATTATGAAAAAGTTTTTGCTTTCGATCTCGATGGTCGCCATTCTATGCTCGCTTTTCGTTATGACATGTCAGGCGGAAGTGAAACTGACGGACTATCACTTGCTGTCCATGAAGTATTCCACGACGAATACCTGGGATTATTTGCAGCATCTGTACGAACTTCGGTTCAAGCAATATGGCAAGGCCGTTACCTCAACCGGTATGTTGGATCCTTCGGCAATCTCATACGACCAACCCGTCAACGTGCCCGCCTCCGGCGAAGTGTTGGTTGTGTACATTCCCCTTCCGTCACTTTTGCATACCGACAGTATCGGACAGCCCGACGGCACGGGCTTGTTTCGCTACTACAGCAGCGGGTATGGCGGTTTTGTTTCGATGGAAAAAGTTGCACAGGCGCTGTCCGCCTTCCCCGGCAAGGTAGTCGTGGTCGTCAACTCGCGCCTCGAAGAATACGACTCGATTAGCACTCGGGAAGCCGTCTTAGCTGCGGTCTCTTCCGCATTCCCGGCGCCCAAGTTCACGCTCGTTGCGCACATTATGAATCGATTCGGCACGATTCCCACAGCCCCGAGTGCGTTTGGCTATACGCAAGACGTTGACTGCAAGCCGCTTGCTAAGATTTACGCCGACACCAACAATGACAAGATCGTAACCGCCAAAGAATACTACGACTACCGGCATACCACGCTGGGCGATTCGGCAGTCGGCCTGTTTCGCGGCGACGATCTGCCGATCTTCTTCTCTACCGACCGTACCAAACTGGAAATGGCGGAAAAAACGCATACGCTTACGGGAAGCGAATCGTTCACAGTCAACCTAAACATTGAACCCGTGGGCGCGACCGATTTTATGACATGGTCGAGCGG
>JAEVZE010000410.1 GCA_023392395.1 Bacillota bacterium | reverse complement strand
AAGCGCTCGGTGGGCGAGGATCTCAAGGAAGTGGAGGGCGCGCTCTGCGGCGTCAGCCGGTCGATCCTTTTGTTTTCCACGCTCTCCACGCGCACCTACCTCAAGCAGGAAAACCACGGCGTCTCCCGGCTGCTGGAGAACGAGCTGGAGCCCATCTACGCGCTGTTTGCCCTCTTCGGCATGGCGTATCCGCGCGACATTCTGGTTACCGCCTGGAAGTACCTGATGGAAAACCTGCCCCACGACAGCATCTGCGGCTGTTCGGTGGACCAGATTCACCGGGACATGATGCTGCGCTACCAGCAGGTGCGGGAGATCGGCGACACGCTCACGGAAATGGCGCGGGACCGCGCCGCCGCGATCGATACCACCGGCATCAAAGAGGGCGTGGCGCTGGCCGTGTTCAACACCACCGGCAGCGCGCGCGGCGACTACGTGGAGGCGAGGGTGGACTTCGACCCGCGCCCGACCAGCATTCTGGACTTCAACCGCACCGACGAAAAGGGACGCTTCCCGCACCGCCTGGTGGACAATGACGCGGGTGCGCTGCGCGAGGCGCCGGTGGGCGTCCGGGTGTTTGACGGCGACCGCGAGATCCCGTGCACGCTGCTTGACGCGAAGGTCGCCAACTACATGGAGCTGGGATACCACCACTTCCCGCACCAGTACAACGTCAACCGCTGCAAAATCGGCTTTGTGGCTGGGGACATCCCCGCGATGGGCTACAAGACGCTGAAGGTCGTGCCGGTGTACGGCGAGGAAAGCGGCGCGTCGCTGCCTGGAAACGCGCGGCTTGAAAACGAGTTCTTCCTCGTCGAGCCCAACCTAGCCGACGGCAGCATTACGGTGACCGACAAAAAGTCCGGCCGCGTGCTGAAGGGCCTCAACCGCCTCGCCGACGGCGGCGACTGCGGCGACGAGTACACCTATTGCCCGCCGGACGAGGACGAAATCGTCTACGCCGACCCGTCCACCCTCTCCGTCCGCAGGTCCGAGGCGGGCGCGGCGCGCCAGTCCTTCGAGATGAAGGGCGTCATGCATCTGCCGGCGGATGCGTTCGAGCGTTCAAAGGGCCGCAGCCCGGAGCGCGTCGACTGCGCGTTTACGACCACGGTTTCTTTGTACCCCGGCGTGTCCCGCGTCGACATCAAGACCACCGTGGACAACCGCGCCAAATATCACCGGCTGCGCGTGCTGTTCCCGGCAGGCGTCAAGGCGGAGGAACACTTCTCCGCGGGCACGTTCTCGGTCGACCGCCGCAAGATGCAGCCCGACATCGACCCCAACTGGCGCGAGCTGTGCTTCACCCACCCGCAAAAAGACTTCTGCGAGCTGAACGACGGCAAGTTCGGCCTGACCGTCGCCAACCGCGGCCTGCACGAGTACGAGGCGTTTGACGAAGGCGATCAGTCAGTTCTAGCAGTCACGCTGCTTCGCTGCACCGGCGTCATCAGCCAGCGCGTGATCAAGACGCGCGACGAGATGGGCGGCTGGAGCGAGGAAGCGCCCGAAGGGCAGTGCCCCGGCATCTGGGACTTCGAATACAGCGTCATCCCGCACGAGGGCGACTGGGCGGAAAGCCGCTCCTACGCCCAGGCGCACGCGTTCAACCTGCCGATGCGCTCGCTGCAATTGAAAGCCGGGCAAGCGGGCGCGCTGCCCGCCGAGGTCTCCCGGGTGAACCTTGGCAATCCCGCGCTGCAGCTGACCGCGTTCAAGCAGTGCGAGTTCGAGGACGCGATGATCCTGCGCTTCTTCAACACGACGCCGCAGGCGGTGGACGCGCAGATCCGCTTCAATTTCGCCTTCGCCGACATCAAGCTGGCCAACCTGCGCGAGGATACCATCGGTTCGGTGGACATGCATGGACGCGACGCCGAGATGCGCGTCGGGCCGTTTGAAATCGTCACGCTGAAGATCCTCCTATAAATCTTCGTCCCATTCCAGGCGGAGGCCGGGTCGTCCCCTTCCCCACCATGTCCTCAACACCCGTTGAATCAAGGAAGCCCTCCGGAAACGGTGGGCTTCCTTGATTTTCGGTCGCCCCGGCGCTTGTTGCGCCGCGCGACCCGTGCTACAATAGCATTCAGAACAGGAATAATTTCCAGGGGGATGGGAATTTGCCGCCGAGAGAGGTATTGCTCTTTTTGACGGACCGATGGGCCGATTGGGAGGCCAGCTTTGCCATCGCGGAAATCAACTCCGCCCCGGAATACGTGGTGAAAACGATCGCGAAGGACAAACTGCCCAAGACGTCCATCGGCGGCATCCGCGCCGGAATCGATTACGTCATCGCGGATTACCAGGACACCAGCGCCCTCGCCATGGTCATCCTGCCCGGCGGCTTCTCCTGGAAGGAAGGCCCGCACGGCGAAATCGCGGATTTCATCCGAATGGTCTTCCAAAGGAACATCCCTATCGCCGCGATCTGCGGCGCGACCGTCTTCCTGGGCAAGCACAGGTTTCTCGACCGCGTCCGGCATACCGGCGACGATCTGGACCAGTTCCTGAACGAACCGGGCTACCACGGCAGCGATTTTTATGTCCCGGTGCAACTGGTGCGTGACAAGGGGTTCATTACCGCCAACGAGACGGCCTCTGTCGCGTTCGCACGGGAGATCTTCAAGGCGCTCCAAATTGACACCGAGGACGAGATCGAAGCCTGGTACGATCGCTTTCAAAACGGCGCAATCCGCGAAGATGCGTGACAGCGCGAAAATCGAAAAGCCCGCCCGGCCTTTCATGATTTCATAGAAGAGAGGAGCCACGGTCATGGCAGACAACGCTTACGCGGCCGACATCGAGGCGATTCTTAAAAAGCGGCATGACAATGGCGCGGACTTCTGGGCCACGCCCGACGGCAAATTGCAGAAGGGCAGCCCGTTCACGACGCTGGAATGCGCCCACATGCTGCGGGAATTGGGCATGTCCCCCAAAGAGCCGGTGCTCCGCGAAACCGCCGAACTGATCTTCTCCGCGTGGCGGGAGGACGGGCGGTTCAAGCTGTCGCCCGACGGCGCGATCTACCCGTGTCACACCATCGGCGCGGCCCGGGCGCTGTGTCATCTGGGGTACGCCCCCGATTCCAGGCTTCAGAAAACCTTCGAGCACCTTCTCTCCATCCAGCATACCGACGGCGGCTGGAAGTGCAACAAGTACAGCTTTGGCCGGGGGCCGGAGACGGCGTTCTCAAACCCCGGTCCGACGCTTGCGGCGCTGGACGCCTTCCGGTTCACGCCGCTGCTCAACGCCAGCGAAGCGCTGGACCGGGCGGTGGAATTCCTGCTCGCCCACTGGACGACCCGCCTGCCGCTGGGCCCATGCCACTACGGGATCGGCACGCTGTTTCTGCAAGTCTCCTACCCCTTCTCCAGCTACAACCTGTTTTTCTACGTGTACGTGCTCTCCTTCTATGAAAAGGCAAAGGGCGATCCCCGGTTCCGGGAGGCGCTGAAGGCCTTGGCGGGGAAGCTTGAAGGCGGGCAGATGGTCGTGGAGCGCCCCAACCAGAAGCTGGCATCCCTGGACTTCTGCAAAAAGGGTCAATCCAGCGCGCTTGCCACCCGGCGGTACCTGGAGATACTGGAAAACCTCGGCGAGGCCAACGACTGAACCAACGCCGGCGACCGCGGGCGCTTTATTCCTTTCAAAACGGCGGATCGCTGGCGGTCTATGCAAAATATGGGAGACACGCCCCGGAGGTGGCTTGATGAAGACGCTGATTCTGAACGGCTCGACCAAGCGTCACGGCGACACGGCCGCGCTGATCGAGGCATTCCGCGAGGCGCTGACCGGGGAAGTGCTGGAGCTTTCCTTCTTTGACGGCATCTCCCCTTGTGTCGACTGCCGGGACTGCTGGGCAAACCCCGGCTGCAGCCTGAACGACGCTTTGCGCCCGCACTACCCCTTCTTTGAGGCTTGCGACAACCTGGTGCTGGCGTCGCCGGTCTGGTTTTCCGAACTGAGCGGGCCGCTTCTGAACCTGTGCAGCCGGCTGGTGCAGCCCTACTTCGCCGCGCGCCGCTTCCGGAACGAAATCCCCGCGGTCCGCAAGAAAAGCGGCGTCCTGATCCTGACCGCGGGCGGCGAAAAGAACACGGAGGAAAAGGCTGCCGAAACCGCGCACACGCTGTTCAAATCGATGAACGCGCTGCCTTGCGTCGCCAACGTCTTTTCGCTGGACACAGACAACTTGCCCACGGCGCGGGACGAAAAGGCGCTGCACCAGGCGCGGGAGGCCGCCCAGCTTTTGGACCGGCTCTGCCAATGCGAATGAACGGCCATGAAGAATGCTCCGGGTCCTTTCATAGCGCGGAGCGTTCTTCATAAGCAACTGGCGGTTGCGGAAAACCCTCCCGCCGGTTGGTGGAAGCGCGGGCCCAAAAGGGGTATGCTGCACCCATGGAGGGGATTTTCATGAAGATCGATCAGAAGCTTTCGGTCCTGAGGCGGGCCAGGGGCCTGACGCAGGAGGAGCTGGCGGACGCGCTCAATGTATCCCGGCAGGCGGTGGGCAAGTGGGAGAGCGGCCGGGCGGTGCCGGAGCTCAATAAACTCGTGGAGCTGTGCGATTTCTACGGGGTGCCGGTGGACGCGCTCGTGCGGGAGGAGGAGTGCGCCCCGCGCCTGACAAGCTCCGACGCGCCCGATCGGGAGGCGCTCATCTCTTACCTGCTCCGCGCTAAAAAGGCCACCTACGCGGGCCACGGCGCAGAAATTGAACCCTCGCGCCCATCCTCCCACGACCTGAAGCACCGGGAGGGCAATCTCTCCTATTATGACACCTACCTGGGCGGCGAGAAATTCTGCGGCGAGGAGGCCCTGTGGCAGGGCGAAACGCCGGTGTGGAGCATGAACTACGCGGGCAGGGTGCTGGCCGCAGGCTTCAGCGGCGATTTTCTCAAGGAAGCGCTGGCCCAAGTGCCCCGGGAGCGGCCCTACCGCGGGCCCGCGCTGTACCAAAAGGGCGCGTACAGCTATCACTGCCTGGTGGACGGGGACTTTGAATGGTTCGAGGGGTACGAGGAGATCTTCTCGGAGGGCGGGAAGGTGTACGAGTGCCGCTTCCACGGAGGCGTGATCGTTTAGCGGTCAACCCTGGTCTCTCAAGCCCGCGCCCGCGAAAAAACGCGGGTGCGTTTCTTTATCTCTGCCACCGCCCGTTCCCAAGTGCCCGAAATAGATTATTCCAGATGTGGTATAATATGAATGGAATCCACCTCACGGGCCGGGAGGCGGGCGGCATGGAAACCATCGCGCGTTTGCAGGAAATCCTCGATCAATCGGACAGCGCCGTCTTCTTCGGCGGCGCGGGCGTGTCCACCGAAAGCGGCATCCCCGACTTTCGCAGCGTGGACGGCCTGTACAACCAAAAATACGCCTATCCGCCGGAACAGATCCTGAGCCGCACCTTCTTCTACGCCCACCGGCCTGAGTTTTTCCGGTTCTACCGCGACCGGGTGCTGGCGCTGGACGCCCAGCCCAACGCCGCCCACCGGAAACTCTCCGAACTGGAGCGGGCCGGGAAGCTGAAGGCTGTGATCACCCAGAACATCGACGGGCTGCACCAGGCGGCGGGCTCGGTCCGCGTGATCGAGCTGCACGGCAGCGTGCACCGGAACCGGTGCCTGAAGTGCGGCAGGCGCTTTGACGCTGCGTACATCCAAAATGCGCCCGGCGTGCCCGCCTGCCCCTGCGGTGGCGCGGTCAAGCCGGACGTGGTGCTCTATGAGGAATCGCTGGACCCGGACGTGATCGGACGGGCGGTCGACGCCCTGCGCGCGGCCGATCTATTGATCATCGGCGGCACGTCGCTGGTGGTCTACCCCGCGGCGGGCCTGGTGGACTACTTTCGGGGAAAGCACCTGGTCGTCATCAACCGAACGCCCTTGGGCAACCAGCGGGCCGACCTGTTTATCCAGGGCTCCATCGGGGAAGTGCTGGCCCAAATTGATGTGCGGTGAAAATCCGCTTCGCGGGAGCATTGAAAAACCCCGAGGGTTTTTCAATGCAAAGGAAGAGGCTCTGCGCAGGCCCGAAATTCTGAGGAATTTCCGGGCGGCCTACTGACTTATGGTATTGTTTCAG
>JAEVZE010000397.1 GCA_023392395.1 Bacillota bacterium | reverse complement strand
CGTCGTGATCCTGAGATCGTTGCTGCGGTTGAATTTCTGGTTGAAACCGGCGGGGTCCCACCCGACGTGCTTGCTGATTTCGGCATTGCTGATGCCATACTTGCCCGACAGTATGTTGATATGACTGTATACGCAATCCACCAAGTAATCCTTGGTGATCTTTTTTAAAGCCAGTTCTTCAAACTCTGTCAAAAGAACCTCCTGCAGCGTCTGCACGGCCCGAAGCCGCCTCTTTGCGGCGCGCCATGCCAGTTCTTTTCCGCGCGCGTCGGAAAACCCGGGGATCCTCTAACATCACGGTTACGATTCTAACACGAAAAACCCGGCATACGCAATAAGTATAAGGGGATGAATATGAGCTTATTCGCTAAGTATATTATGGCATTGACCAAAACTAACCCATCACGGGATCTCGCAATTCGGACAGTTGCAGGATTGAATGCCATTGATTAGGGGACTTTCCTGCGCATTTTCCCATTAAAGGCATAAAGAAGGATTCGACTTTCTCCGCCGGTATGCGCGGATCTCCGCCATGGGCGGGGATGTGCGAATCTGCGCAATTTCAGCGCAAAAACCGAAGTATTTCAATTGCGCCTTGCGGCGCGCGTGTACTATAATGGCGAAAGACGGCGAATTGAGCGGAGGAGAGCGCATGAAGACCCTGCGGCTGCGCATCATCGCGGTACTGACGGGCATGGCCCTTCTGATCGGCCTTGCCGCCGCGATCTCGTATTACGCGCAATCCGTTCGCAACATCAAAGCCAATTCGGAACTTCTGGCGGCAAACAACCTGACGCAGGTGTCGCGCAACGTCACTCAATACTTTGACGACATCCGCAACATCATCAAGCCCGTCTACATCGACGACACGGTGCAGAAACTGCTTTTGAACGGCGCGGGGGACATCCCGTCGACGGTGGCGGCGCGGCAGTACGTGTCGGAGCTGACGGACACCAGCTTCCTGCTCTTCGACTTGGTGATTCTGGACGCCAACTGGAACAAGCTGGCGGGCGTATACGGCATGCTGGACCAGCGGAGCACTTACAAAAGCCTGCAGGCGCAGTACGAGGCGTCCAAAGACAAGAGCGCGTGGCTCGGGCCTTTTGACATCCCGGGGGAGGACGCCGCCCGAACACACCGGTGTTACGTGCAGGTCAACGTGTTGCGCAATGTCCTTCATTACGATGAGCAGCTGGGCTTTTTGTGCGTGTTCCTGGACGCGAACGCGCTGGAGGACTCCTTCCGGTACATGGCGGGGAATGGCGGCAGCATCGGCATCGTCGGAATGGACGGCGCGGTGTTCGCCAGCTCGCGCGAGGAGGAACTGGGCGCATCCGCAGAGGCCCTCATGCAATCCCATGGTGCCGCATACCGTCCCGAGCGCCTGTCGATCTGGTCCAACGACAAGCTGATCACCATTCTGCCCTCCGGCGGCAGATTCGTCTTCTACGGCATTGGCGACCTGAACAACATCAACCAAGAAAAGCGCATTCTGATCAATAACATCGCGCTGGTACTGCTTCTGAGCCTGGCCATCGCCGCGCTGGTGGGCGCGTTTCTCGTCATTCGGATCCTGAAGCCGCTGGAATTCCTGCGGAAAAATATGCTCAAGGCCGGGCAAGGCGACTTCGGAAGCCCCGTCGCCGTGGTCAAGCGCGACGAGATCGGTCAACTGACCGCCACCTACAACTACATGATCGGGCGCATCCGCGGCCTGATGGACGACGTGCGCAAGCTCGAGCGGGAGAAGATGGAGTCCGAGCTGTACGCGCTGCAGGCGCAGATCAACCCGCACTTCGTGTTCAACACGCTGGTGACGATCCGCCTGCTCGCCGAGCGGTTTGGCGAAAGCCAGATGGCCGAACTGATCGCGAATTTCAGCCGGGTGCTCCGCTCCAGCATCGCGCTGGGCCGGAAGTTTGTGACGCTCCGGGAGGAGATGGAATGTGTCCGCAGCTTTTGCGAGATCCAGCGCCTGCGCTACGACCATGAGTTCGCGCTCACCGTCACGGCCGGCGAGGACCTGATGGACCTGGAGGTGCTCAAGTTCGTTTTGCAAATCCCGGTGGAGAACGTGATCGCCCACGCGTTCAAGGACAAGGACGGCGACGGGCACATCTGGGTGGACTGCCGCCGCGAGGGCGCGCTGATCGCCTTCTCCGTGGAGGACGACGGCCCCGGCTTTCCGGAGGATGCGCTGATCACGCTGCGCGAGCGGCTGAAAACCTGCGAATTCAAGGGCTTTCAAAATGGGGTGGGCCTTTTGAACCTGCAAAAGCGCATCCGGCTGCACTACGGCGAGGGCTACGATATTTTGCTTTCGAACGCCGGCCGGGGCGCCCGGGTGTCCTTTTCCATCCCAGACCATCCGGGAGGGTACGGCCATGAAGCTGATGATCGTTGAGGACGAAAAGCTGATCCGCGAGCAGCTCGCAAAGGGCGTGCCTTGGTCGGAGTACGGCCTGATGGTGGTAGGCACGGCGGCAAATGGCGAGGAGGCGCTGCCCATTGCCAGGAAGCTGTGTCCCGACATCGTGCTGACCGACATCCGCATGCCCAAAATGGACGGGCTTGCGCTTCTGGAACGCATCATGCGGGAAAGGCCGTCCACGCCCGTCATCATGCTGACGGCCTACGACGATTTCCACTATGTGCAGCAGGCTCTGCGCCGGGGCGCTTTTGATTACGTGCTCAAGATCGCGCCGACGCGAGAATTGATTAAGACCGTATTGCGCGCCCGCGAAAAGATCGAGGGGGAGGAGCGGCAGCTCCGCGGCCTCAAACGGGAACAAGCGCTCCTGGCCCGCGGGGAGGATTCGGGCGCGCCGGGCGCGGAGGCGGTCATCCGCCGCGTCAAGCGCTATATGCTGGAAAACTGCGGGCTGGAACTGAGCCTGACCAGCGTGGCGGAGGCGGTGGGGCTGAGCGCCAGCTACCTGAGCGCGCTGTTCAAGAGCGAGACCGGCGAGGGCTTCTCCGAATACGCGCTCAAGGTTCGCATGGAGAAGGCGAAGGAGCTGCTGGACGCGCCGGGGAGCCGGGTGCGGGACGTGGCGCGGCTGGTCGGATATCAGGACGAGAAGTACTTCGCCAGCCTCTTCAAGCGAGCCTTTGGCGTCACGCCTTCCCAGTATAAAAAGTTGTGGTAGGGCCAAAATGCAAAGATTTTCCCACTTTCCCCAGTTTCTTCTCCGTTGTCCTGTGCAATCCTTCCCGGTTATAATTTTGGAGAGGAAAATTATCAGGGAGGTTGAAGTCATGCGGAAAACCGTTCGGATCCTGATCTTTGCGCTGGTCGCGCTGCTCGCGTTCGGCCCCGTCGCCCTCGCCGGTGACAAAGTGACCATCATCACCATCGCCAACGACCGCTTGGCCGAACAGGAGAAGGCGCTCCGGGAAGCGTGCCCGGACATCGACTTTGAGATGATCGGCGTGCCGGACAGCGACATCGTTTCCAAGGTGCAGGTGGACGCCATGAGCGGCACCAACCAGTATGACATCATCTCCTGCGGTCAGGGCGCGGTGCAGTTCGGCCTGTCGGGCATCGTGGAAGAACTGCCCGAACTGGACGACTGGAGCGACATCTTCGAAGGCACCCGGACCAACTACATGAGCGGCGGCAAGATCTACGGCTACCCGGTGCAGGCGGACACCTGCCTGCTGTTCTACCGGCCCAGCCTCCTCAAGGCCGCGGGCTTTGACGCCCCGCCCAAGACCTACGAAGAGTTCCGCGAGATGGCCGTCAAGCTGACCACAGACGCAAGCGGCAAGCATCCCGGGGACGAGGGTTTCGATGCGAACAACATCCAAGTCTACGGCGCGGAGTTCCACGGCGGCAACTTTGACAGCAACATGGCCGAATTCATCAACTACTTCATGTCCTTCGGCGCGCAGGCGCTGACCGTGGACAGCGAAAAGGGCTCCTACCAGGTGACCGTGAATTCGCCCGAGGCGGTGCAGGCCCTCAGCTACGTCGTCGACAACTACAAGAAGTACAAGATCTACCCCGAAGGCATCGTCAACTACGACTGGAGCGAGCACCACACCATGTTCATTGAGGGCAAGGTGGCCATGGCCATCAACTACGCCTACATGTACGACCTGGCCTCCGCGGACGGCTCCAAGGTGAAGGACGACTTTGCCGCGACGGTCATGCCCGCGGGCTCCGCCGGCACGAAGACGGCGGTGGGCGGTTGGGCGGTCAGCCTGGCGAAGGGCTCTCAGCACAAGGAGGAGGCCATGAAGCTGCTCAAGTGGCTGGCTTCGGCCGAGGGTTCCCTGATCTGGTCCGACTTCCAGGGCGCGATGCCCACCCGCAAGAGCGTCGTCGAGAAGCGCATCGCCGAATTCGAAGGCGTACAAAAGGGCAAGTACGAGGCCGCGATCCGAAACCTTGAGTGCATGCAGTCCAACGCCATGATCCTCTCCGGCGCGTCCTACGACAGCCTGAACAAGATCATGAACGCGACGATCAACGCCGCGCTGACCACCGACATCACGCCGCAGGAGGCGCTGGACTCCGCGAAGGCGCAGATGGAGTCCGTTCTCGAAAAGAACAAATTCATGAAGTAATATATGGGCGCGTTTCAAGTGGGGGCGGCCAGCGGCCGCCCCCGTGGATTGTCGTACCCTCGCGGTCTTAAAGGGAGTTGGAACGATGCCAAAAAAGATCGGCTACGCCCGGGCAAACCGGATTTTCGGGATCGCGGCCACGGCGCCAGCCCTCGTCATGCTGCTTGCGCTGTTCATCTATCCGCTGGCCTTTTCGGCCTTTATCAGCATGACCGACTACACGGTGGCAAACGTTTTGAGCGGGCAGGGCGTGTCGTTTACTGGGCTTACAAACTATCGCGCGCTTTTGATGGACGCCCAGTTTCAAAACGCCACGAAGGTGACGCTGATCCTCTCGATCTCGGCGGTGGCGATGGAATTTCTGATCGGCATCGCGCTGTCGGCCTCGGTGAGCCGCATGCGGCGTCTGCGAGGGCTGACGACCACGCTGTTTATGATGACCATCATGATCGCGCCGGTCGTGGTGTCGCTGCTGTTTAAATTCCTGCTGGGCGACGAGCTGGGCGTGCTCAACGGCATTTTGAAGGCTGCCGGGCTGATCCGCTCGGACATCCCCTGGCTGACCAACGGGGACCTGGCCCGCGCCAGCATGGTGATGATCGACACCTGGCAGGCGACCTCGACCATCTTCCTCTTGGTCTACACCGCCATCCTCTCCATCCCGCAGGAGGTGCTGGAATCGGCGCGGGTGGACGGCGCGGGGGTGTTCCAGACGTTCTTTCGCATCATCCTGCCGATGGTGCGAAGCGTCATCGCTTATGCGATGGTGATCCGGTTCATGGACGCGTTCCGAATCTTCGATTCGGCGTACCTGGTGACCAACGGCGGCCCGGCCGGGGCGACGGAGACGCTTGCGCTGTTCATCTACCGAAAGAGCTGGACGCAGATGGACATCAGCGGCGCATCGGCGGCCTCGTTTCTGATGATGGCCATGATGGCGGCGGGCATGCTTTTGATCCGCCGGTTCGTGGGAAGGGAGGCGCGCTAGATGAAGCAGGGAGATCGCCGCTGGCTGTCCGCCCTCGTGGTGCTATTGTACGGCGCGGTTGTGCTCTTTCCGGTGTTCTGGCTGATGCTGACCTCGTTCAAGGAAGGTTCGGAAGTGTACACGGTCGGCTGGCCGTCGCACCTGACGCTGAAGAATTTCTCGGATGTATTGACCACCTATTCCATCGGCGGCTTTTTCGGCAACAGCCTGACCGTGGCCGCCGTGGCCACCGCGATCATCCTCATGGTCTCGACGTTGGCGGTTTACGGCCTGACCAAGTTCCGCTCCCGCTTCTCCGGGAAAATCCTGGCCGCCTGCATCGCCCTTCGGATGATCCCGTTTGTCACCATCATCATTCCACTGTACCTGATGATGGCAAAGTTCCACCTGATCAACACCAAGGCATGCCTGATCATCGGCAACGTGTCGTTCAACCTGCCGATGGCGATCTGGCTGATGATGCCGTTTTTCCTGGATTTTCCGGACGAACTGATGGAGGCCGCCGCCATCGACGGCAGCTCGCGGCTGCGCACGCTGTTTCAAATCGTACTCCCGCTCTCAAAATCCGCGATCATGGTGGTTCTGATCTTCACGTTCATCAACACCTGGAACGAATTCATGTATGCGATGATCATGAACACGGGGTCCGAGCACATGACGCTGCCGGTCGCCATCGCGCAGCTCACCTCCCGCTACGGCCCGCGGTGGGACCTTCAGTCCGCGGCCGCGATGCTGTACATCCTGCCGGTCATCACGGCCACGGCGGTCTTCAGAAAGCACATCATCGGAGGCTTGACGGCGGGCGCCGTCAAGGGATAGGAGGACACATGAAATTGATTCCTCTGGGGCCTTCCAAAGCGGAGGTTTCCGAAATTGCACTGGGCACCATGTATTTTGGGAGCGCCGTGGACGATAAGACGTCCTTTGAAATGCTGGATCTGTACCTGGACCGGGGCGGACGCTTCCTGGACACCGCCAACAACTACGTCCACTGGATCGACCCGTTCCAGGGCGGCGAGAGCGAACGGCTGATTGGGCGCTGGATGCGCGAAAGGAAGAACCGGGACAGGGTGTTTGTCGCCACCAAAATCGGCTTTGAGAGCAAGATTTTTGCGGCGGGCATGAAGCCCGGGCAAATCCGGGAAAACGTCCAGCGCTCGCTGGTAAACCTCCGGACGGACGTCATAGACCTTCTGTACATCCATCGCGACGACCCGGATACGGAGCTCTCCGAAAGCCTTTCCGCACTGAATGATCTTGTGCGATCGGGCGCTATCCGCTACCTGGGTGCCAGCAATTTTACCGCGCCCAGGCTCGCCCATGCGCTTGAGACCTGCGCGCGGGAGGATTTCGCGCCGCTTACCTGTCTTCAGAACCGTATGACCTTCCTGTCGCCCGAACCGGGCTTCGACACATCGCCGCAGGTGCTGCTGGGCGCGGGCGAGCAGGCGCTGTGTCGTGAAAGGAGACTTCGGACGCTGGCGTTCTCGCCGCTTCTGCAGGGCGCTTACTGCCTGCCGGAGCGCCCGCTGCCGACCGGCTACGATACGCCGGAGAACCGCGCCCGCCGGAGCGCGCTGTTTGAAAAGGCGGCGCAACTGGGCGTCACACCCAACCAGATCGCGCTCGCCTGGATGCGCGGACGGGGCATCATCCCGATGGTGACCGGCGAAAACGCGCGCCAGTTGGAGGAGAACCTTGCGTCCGCGCAGGTGGAGATTGGAGATTGGATGCGGGAGGAAGCGGTATGAAGACAGGGGACGGCATCGCGCCCGGGCTCTGGGCGCTGAACTACCAGGGCGTAGACCTTCTGGACGGACATTTCAAGCGTCAGTTTGACGGCGCGCTGGAGTACATGCTCGCGCTGCCGGACGACGACATCCTGCTGGGGTTCCGGCGGCGCGCGGGGATGCCGCATCCGGGCGACGAGCTGGGTGGCTGGTACTCCAACGACGGCAGCTTCGACATCTACAACTGGGGCGAAATCGGAAACACCTTCGGCCAGTGGCTCAGCTTTCTCGCCCGCGCCTGGCGCTTGACCGGGGACCGGCGGGCCTTCGAAAAAGCGGAGCGGCTGATGGACGAATGGGCCAAGACCATCGCGCCTGACGGCTATTTCTTCTATTCGGACGCGCCCAATGGCCCGCATTACCTGTACGACAAGCATCTTCTGGGCTTGCTTGACGTCTACGAGCATATGAATCTTCCCCGCGCGCTCGCGTACCTTTCGCGCATCACCGACTGGGCGGAGAAGAACCTGGGCCGCTCGCGCCTCCCCGCCGGGCCGAACCACTTGAGCTTCACCGGGGGTGATCCGGCCATCCGCATCATGGACAACGAATGGTACACGCTGTCCGAGGGGCTGTACCGCGCCTGGCTTCTTACGGGGGAGGCGCGCTACCTGGACTTCGCCAGGGTGTGGCATTACGACCACTACTGGGACGCGCTGCGCCGGGGCGACGAGGAGGCCATGAATGGCCTTCACGGTTACAGCCACGTCAACACCCTGGGCGGCGCGGCGATGGCATACCGCGCGACGGGTGAGAAGGGCTATCTGGAAACGCTTCAGAATGCCTACGACATCATGAAGAAGAATCAGCTGCTCGCCAACGGCGGATACGCACCCGCCGAGCACATGGCCAACGCGCGCGGTTCCAATTACTACGCCATCGAGGACGAGCCCAAGACCTTCGAGGTGTGCTGCGGCTCCTGGGCTGTGTTCAAAACCGTGCGCCATCTGATCGAGCTGACGGGCGAGGCGCGTTACGGCGACTGGGCCGAGGCCGCGCTGTACAACGCGGTCGGCGCGGCGCTGCCCTTCAAGGACGACTGTCAGCGCAGGGGTAAGACATTCTACTATTCCGATCTCAGGCTTGGCGGCGGCCGGAAACTGTACTTTGAGCACAGCTTTCCGTGCTGTTCCGGCACCTACCCGGAGGCGCTCGCCGAATACCACAACCTGGTGTGCTACGCCGGAGAGGATGCTCTGTACCTGTCGCAGTACATCCCTTCCTGCATCCGCTCGGAGGTCCGCGGGCGGCAGGTGGAGCTTGAAATCTCCGGGGAATATCCCTACGGCGAGGAAATTCTCCTCCGCGTCCGCGCGAAAGGGCGCTTTACGCTGATGCTGCGCATTCCGTCCTGGGTGAACCCCGGCGAGGCGGCGCTCCTCCTCAACGGACGCCCGGCGGATTCGGAGATCGCTCCGGGGCGGTGGGCGAGGGTAGAGGCCGATTGGGGCGGCGACGACCTCGTCGCGCTGCGTCTCCCGATGAGACTTCGCCTCGCGCCCATCCACCCGGCCTATCCCTGGCGCACGGCGCTGATGGCCGGTCCCGTCCTGCTGGCGGCCGAAGGCAAAGTGCCACAAGTGGCGGGCGACTACAGGGAGCCGGAGTCCGTCGCGCGGGCGCTGGGCGGGATGCGCTTTGAGGCGCGGACGCCGTCGGGCGATCGGGTGCTGTTCAAACCCTATCTGGAATTTGGTGAAAAGGAATGGGCGACGGTGTATTTTGATCTGACATAGACTTCACCGCAGAAAGTGAAATCCATCATTGCTGCGGAAAACCAGTGCCGCCATTGTGCGCATCCGGGTCCATTATTTCCAGAACTGCTGCCATCCGATTTCTGAAATTGGATGGCAATTTTTTTGTTGCCAGCACCGGATAATACTTTCATAAGGCGTGAATGATTGTATTCCACATTACATAAGATTACCCTCGAATGAATCTTGAAGGCGGCCAGTTTTCAGGCGCAATCATTCAATGGTACACCGGATTCTGCGAATTTGGCGGACGAGTAGTGGGAGGACAGACAATGCGGAAGTTCTTCATGCTGGGGTTGGTGGTAATCCTTTCATTCACGATGATGTACCGGTCGAGCGCAAGCGGCCTTCCAAACGATGATGGGTTGTACCATATGCTTCTGCTGGGCATTGACACCAGAGATCCTGAAAACTGGGATGGGTGCAGGACGGACACGATCATCATCGTCACCATCAACAAAAAGGAAAACGAAATCAAGTGTACTTCGCTTATGCGCGACACCTATGTATCCATACCGGGAAAGGGATATGGGCGCTTCAACGCCGCATACGCCTGCGGCGGAGTCGAGCTGACCTTACAGACCATTCAGGCCAACTTTGGGTTGGCCGTGGATGGGTACATTGTCTTCGACTTTGATGCGGTTCAGGAATTGGGCGATACGCTGGGCGGAATTGAAGTGAGGATGAATTCTTCTGAGGCGAGGGTGATGAATAGGGCGTTTCCTGACGCCCATTTCATTCGCGGGAAAAACTTGCTAAACGGCGATCAGATGTTGATGTTTTGCCGCATCCGGAAAGGGTGCGGGAACGATTTTGAACGCACGAGGCGCCAGCGTGATGTACTGAAAATCCTATTCTCCAAGATCCCATCGCTTGGAATGGATGGCATGAAGGAGTTGATTGGGCAGAAGGCCGCGCTTTTAGAGACGTCCATAAAAGCGCAGGATTTGGTGGGTTGGGGGATGCTTTTATATCAGATGTGTGATGCGGAGATTTTCGACCTGCGCATTCCAATCAATGGCGCTTACAGGAACAAAACGATCAAGGGGGCGGCAGTGTTATTACCCAACCTCTTAAAGAATGCGAAGGCGCTTCAGATGTTTCTGTATGGAGAAGCGCGGGAAATCGATCTGCCACCGATCCTGAAAATGGGCGCCTCCGGTGAGGAAGTCACGAGCCTTCAGGGAAAGCTCATCGAGTTGGGCTACATGCCAGGAACCGCGACAGGCACATTCGATCAACCCACAATGGATGCTGTGAAGCGGTATCAGCGCGCAAACGGCCTGCCAAGCGACGGAATTGCCGGGCCAGAAACACTAGGCTTCCTGTATGGTACCTGGTTGTAAGAATAGTTCTACACATAAGTGTGGGCGGTGCAATGCCTCAATCCCGGTGCCTCCTCTGGCAGCGCAGAGGCAGAAGTTCAAATTTCCTGTGTTCTAACATGAATTGTCTGAAAATTAATGTTTTCAGACAATCTTTTTGGCTGTCTACCTTTTATCATTGGGCCGTGGCGGTTGACAAGCATCCCGGAATCAGCGCCGCTTCTGATGGACCGGGAGAATTTCCAGCGTAACGGGAGTGCCGGATGTTTCTGAAACGAAAATACGTTTACATCCTCAAATTTGCCGCCTCGTCCATGATCGCTTTTGTGGCTGATTATGGATTGTACGGCCTGCTCGTCTTTCTCACGAAGGGGATGGGCGCGCTGAGCATCCCTGTTTCCAACGTTGTGGCACGCGTTTTGAGCGCGGCCCTGAACTTCTGGATCAACAAGCGCTTCGTCTTCCGAAACGAGGATCAGGCGCTTCAGGCCGGGGTAAAATACGCCGTGCTGGCGATATGTGTGCTGGCGGGCAACACGGCGCTGCTCAGCGTACTGGTGCGCTATCTGGGCATGGACAAGTACTGGGCGAAGCTGTTGACGGAATTCACGTTCTTTTTTACCAGCTGGTTTGTGCAGAAGGTGTTCGTCTTCAACAAACGGGCGCGCCGCGGACCGGACGGCCTTTCGGGCGAGGCCCGGGCGGACGGTTCCGGCGATCCGGCGTAAGGAGTGAAATGGCTGACTGGATCACCAACCTCGATTGGAAACTGCTGGGCTGGGCCCACGACATATTTTCCTCCGGGTTTTGGGCCTATGTGATGCCCAAGGTGTCCTTCATCGGCAACTACGCGATGGCCTGGATTTTTGCGGCCTGTCTACTACTGTGTACGAAGCGGTACCGCTGGAACGGCGTGATGGTGCTCGCCGCGCTGGCCGTGGGTTTCCTGATCGGAAACCTCCTGCTCAAGCCCCTGATCGCGCGGGCGCGCCCAATCTGGCCGTATGCGCCTCTTGCGCCGCTCATTCCCGGCCCGGGGGACTACTCGTTCCCATCGGGCCATGCGCTCTCTTCGTTTGCCGCAGCGACGGTCCTTTCCCTGACCGACCGGAGGCTCGGCTGGTTGGCCATCCCGCTCGCTTGCCTGATCGCCCTGTCCAGGGTGGCGCTGTACGTGCATTTTCCCAGCGACGTGCTCGCGGGGGCCGTCCTCGGCGTACTCGACGGGGGATGCGTCTACTGGCTGGGGAGAAG
The DNA here is from genome assembly GCA_023392395.1 of Bacillota bacterium. Lineage (GTDB taxonomy): Bacteria > Bacillota > Clostridia > Christensenellales > Aristaeellaceae > JAEZHK01. Next base: position 1,262 of record JAEVZE010000397.1, on the reverse strand, counting down.
GCTTGTTTCTAGTGGGAGAGTGGGGGAGGAATAAACCCCATGCCTTTTATCGTTTCCCCTGTGCTATAATAACGGGAGAGATACATCATACAACGGGATCAAGCCTGATGCAGGAAAGGACACCCCATGAACGCGATATTGTCCGCCTCGGGGCTGAAGTTCAAGGACCTGATCGAGTATCCGCCTATCCACATTTCCCGCGAGAAGGCGACCTTCGTCACCGGCGAGAGCGGCAGCGGCAAGAGCACGCTTTTGAAGCTTCTGAACGCCACCGTTTCGCCCTCGGCGGGGACCATCCTGTATGAAGGAAACGACATCGCTGATCTGGACACGGTGCTGCTGCGCAGGGAGATCCTGCTCTCGTCTCAGAGCGTCTTCCTGTTCGACGGGACGATCCGGGAGAACTTTGAGCTGTTCTATGAATTCCGGGACGAGAAATGCATCGCAGAAGACGAGATGCGCGGGTTTCTCGCGCTTGGGAGCGCGGATTTTCCGCTGGATACCCGGTGCGAAACGCTGTCGGGCGGCGAGCGGCAGCGGGTGTTTTTGGCGATCCACCTGTCACTGAAGCCGAAGGTCCTGATGCTGGATGAGCCCACCTCCGCGTTGGACGAGGGCACGTCAAACCGGCTGTTTACGCTTTTGAAGGTCCATTGCGCGGAGAACCGGATGACCCTGATCGTGGTCTGCCACGATCAGAAGTTGGTGGATACTTACGCGGACGAGGTGGTCCGGCTTTCCAGGAAGGTGGGCGCATGAAGGACATCGTGCAGATGCAATTGTGGCAGTTCTCGCTGGTCTACGTCCTCCTGCTGGCCGTGCTGGCGGTGATGAAGAAGTGCCGGATCAACCAGACGAAGCTGCTGATTGTTGCCAGCGTCCGGATGACGGTACAGCTCGTGCTGGCGGGCCTCGTACTCACCTACATCTTCAAAAACCCGCACCCGGCATATACGATTGCCTACCTTCTGGCGATGACGGGGTTTGCGATCTACCGGGTGCTGTCCAGGAACAAGGAACTGAACCGGCGCTTCCAGCTGGTGATCGCGCTGTCAATCGCCCTTTCCGGGCTGGCGATCATCGTATTTTTCATCTGCGCCGTGGTCGGCGAGAGCATGTTCAACCCGCAGTACGTGATCCCCATCGCGGGCATGCTGATGGGCAATACCATGACGGGCGTGACACTGGGCGTCAAGACCTTCCGGGAGAGCCTGAACGGACAGCGGGCGCGAATCGACGCACTGCTCAACATCGGGGCAACG
>JAEVZE010000209.1 GCA_023392395.1 Bacillota bacterium | reverse complement strand
CCGGGGATGGTGAGCCGAAGCGACGGAGTGACCCGGGCGTTGAGTTCCTTCAGATACCGGTCGTGACCGTAGGCCTTCTCGTAATACAAAAGCGCCGCGTAGGAGGCCAGCGATTCCGTGAGCCAGGGCTCCTCGGCGGGATTATCGCCCACCATCTCCCCGAACCACTGGCGCGCGGTCCACAGCGCGGTCTGGTACTCCAGCTCGCCGCGGGCGGCGTAAGCGTACAGCCCTTCCGGCAAAAGCGCCAGACCCGCCTGAGAGAGCCCGTCCATTAGGTCCGCCTGCGCGATGGTCAGGCTGTCCCGGGGGTATGCGCCGAAGAGATCCGAGTAGATGTCCACCGCGTGCGCGGCGAAAGACGCGGCGCGCTTGGCGGCATCCCGGTCGTTGGCAAAGGAGCGCACGGTGACGCCGGAGGCCGACTTCTCCTCCGTTTCGATGTACCTTCGGCTGAGCGCCAGCCCGAAAAAGCGGGCCTTGGTCAGATCAATCGTGACGTTCTGGCGCGCATCGCCCGCCGGCGACACCTGAACGCTTCCACCCGCCGCCACCTGCCAGGTGCCAGGCAAGTTGACGGTGACGTGGTAGTCCATTGGGTCTGCCATCAGGCTCTCCCCCACCGGGCTGACCCGCTCCACGGCATATTCCCCATCCCACACGGCGGGAAGCGGGTAGAATCCGGTCAGCCTCCAGCCGATGTCCCCGGTGCCTAGCGCGCCCAGCGCATCGGGCAGGATCAGTTCATAGTCGAACTGGAACGAACCTGTTTCGCCGGGCGCGAGGCTGCAGCTTACCCGGAGCGTCGCCTCGTCGGTGCCCTGCACGCCCCAGTCCGCACTCTGGCCGTTAAACTTGACCGAATGAATTTCGACGCCCCCCGCGGCAAAGCCGTCGGGATAGGCGTCGATCATGGTTTCGCTTTCGTAGGGCGCCGTGGTTTCGCGCCTCAGCGCGTTGGGCGCCAGCTGGAAGATCAGCTGATCGGCACTCTGGCCGGTGTTGTTTTGGTACTGGGTCGTCTGGGTGACGCTGACCGCGCCCAGGTCTTCCAGCACCGTCAACTGCAGATCGGTCTTGCCGGTCCCCTCCGCCATCGCTGGGGACACGATGATGGTGATCAGTACGCTCAGCAGCATCAGCGCCACCAGCCCCAGCGCGATCCAGCGGACAGCGCGGTTTTTCCAGTCCTTTTTGCCCTTCATGGAATCTTCCTCTCGCTACGCCGCCTTGATGGATTCGATGGCCGCCTTGGCGGCTTCCCGCGCGCTTTCCTGCTCGCAGATCATAATGAATTCGTAGGTGTACCCGTTGGCCGCGATGGTGATGGCGCCGACCGTGTCCTCATCGATGTTGTACACAATCATGCGGCCGCCGTTGACATCTTCGATGGCAACGTTGGCGTAGAAACCCTCCTGCTGATCGGCCAGGTAGTTTTCGTACATTTCGTCCAGTGTGGGGGCGTAGGTGGGATCGGGTTCGTAGATGTAGGCGACGGCGCGAAGCGCGTCATTTTCCATATCCAGCCTGAGGCCGTCCGCCTTGTCCTCCTCGGTCATCTCCACCGCCTTCAGATCGTCGGGCAATGTGATGGTATACGCATTGTCCACGCTGGCCGTCTGCGCCAGCGCAGGCGACGAGATCAGCGCGAGAATCATCAAGCTCAAAAGTATTTTTCGCATGGGATGCCTCCTTGCGCGGTTGGTAGCCCGCCCTTTGCGGTTGGTCACTTGCCCTTGATGATAGCATAGCCCGGCGAAGCCTGTCAATCATCCCAGCCCAATTGTGCGTTTTTTGCCACGGAAGCGGAGCGTTCATGCGGTATCTTTTGCGACGTTTGGGGCGCAAAAAAGCGGCGAAGCGCACATGCTTCGCCGCCTTTGACACCATTTACCAGAACTACTTGTCGAACTTCTTGAGCAGCTTGATCAACCCGAAGACCAGCACCAGCACCAGGAACGTGCACAGCAGGCCCACGACCGCGACGATCGGGCCGCTTTCGTAATTGGGCATCGTGGAAAACATTTGCATTCCCTCCTATTTGCCGATCATCATGGAGACCAGCGTGATCAAGACGGAGCCGGCGACGATCGAGCCGATCTGGCCGGACACGTTGGCGCTGATTGCCTGCATGAGAATGAAGTTATACGGATCGTCGTCCTTGGCCATCTTTTGGATGACGCGCGCGCTCATCGGGAAGGCCGAAATGCCCGCCGCGCCGATCATCGGGTTGATCTTCTCCTTGCGGAAGAGGTTCAGGAACTTCGCAAACAGCACGCCGCCGGCGGTGTCGAAGATGAAAGCGAACAGACCCAGCGCCAGGATCAAGAGCGTATCCCAACGCAGGAAGTTCTCGGCCAGCATCGTGGAGCCGATGGTCAGGCCCAAGAGGATCGTGACCAGACTCGCCAGTTCCTTCTGCGCGGTCTGGCTCAGGCGCTCCAGCACGCCGCACGCGCGGATCAGGTTGCCGAACATCAGGGAGCCGACCAGCGGCACGCTCATCGGCACGATGATGCCCGCCACCACCGTGACCACGATGGGCAGCAGAATCAGCGTGACATTCGAGACGTTGTTCGCCCCGGTGGGGTAGGTCATGTGAATCTGGCGCTCGGCCTTGGTGGTCAGCGCGCGGATGACCGGCGGCTGGATGATCGGCACCAGCGACATGTAGCTGTAGGCCGCCACCGAGATCGGCGCGATGTATTTTGTCAACTGGAAGTAGTTGGCCACGTACAATGTCGTCGGCCCGTCCGCCGCGCCGATGATGCCGATGGCAGCGGAAATCTTCGCGATCATGTGCGGGTCGGACTCACCGAAGATCGGGCCAACCGTGAACAGTGCGACCAGGAAGGTGATGAAGATGCCGAACTGCGCGGCCGCGCCGAAGAAGATCATCGACGGGTCCTTGAGCAGCGGCGAGAAGTCGCACATCGCGCCGATGGCGATGAAGATCAGGATCGGGAACAGCTCGTTGGCGATGCCCGCGTTGTACAGCACCTTTAAGAAACCGGGCTCGGCGGTCGTGCCCAGCACGGCCGAGGAGACGGCGCCCACGATGGGCGGCAGGTTGGCCAGGATTGCGCCGAAGCCGATGGGCAACAGCAGCGACGGCTCGTAGTCCTTCGCGATCGCCAGATAGATCAAAACGCCGGCAATTGCCAGCATGATGAGCATCTTGACGCCACTCATCGTGCCAAGGTAGAGGACGCCGTTGAACAGATTGGCCAGCAAGGTCTGCATCCCTTACTCCCCCCAAAAGCGAAATTAGTCGAAATCTCATATATAATAACACAAAATCAAGCACAGTGTTTCCATCTCGCCCGACGAAGTCGCGAATCTCTGTTAGTATCCAACCAAACCCGTCGCGTATTCTCTGGATTTTCTTGTCCAAATATATGCACATCGCCGAATCTTTACGAGCACAAGGGCACGCATTCGCTCGAAAATCGGGCTGGAATTCCGCTTCTTTTCGTCACTCCCTGTTGACGAATTGTGGAAAACATTGTATAATACCTTCGAGGTCTAGGGTTGGGCCTGGATCGCCAAAGAAATACAAAAGATAAAATCAAAGGTTACACGGTTTTTGACCGCGTAACCTTTTTGTGTTACTCGGAAAACCCCTGTATTTGCTGGGTTTTTCAGGGTATCTTCACGAAATGCAACCCCTCAAGAAGACCCGCGTAACCTTTTCCACCGTCTTTTTGCCAATTTTCGGTTACGTGGTAACAAGTGTGAAAATCGGGGCGCCTTTCCGCCACCCAACGGGCTCCATCCCGGTTCTTCACACCGCGTCGACAACCTGCCGGTGCGCGCCGGGGACTCTTTCTTCTGGAGAACCGCTCGGATTCCTGCGCGCTTTCCGGCTCTCGCGGCTTTCCCCATTTCGCGCCTAAACCGCGGGGAGTCCCGTCCCGGCGCTTTCATCCCATCTTCATATAGGCGGTTCGCGGGCAGTTCTTTACCCATTGTCGTTAATTTTTCTTATTCTTTTAAGTATAAATTTACTTATTCGCCCCCTGAATGATTGCATGGGCACGCCAGTTTGTGATACAATTCCGTGTGGTGGATTGTCCAGGCCCGTGGACGATGGCCTGATTTTAACAAGGGAGGTTCTTTACCCATGTCGCTTCTCGAGAACAAGGAGAAACTGGCCCAGCTTGACGAAATCATTTCGCAAAACAAGGGCCAGCGGGGCGCTGTGATGCGGACGCTTCAGAGTGCTCAGGATCTGTTCGGCTATGTGCCCAAAGAGGTGCAGATCCACATCGCCGACGGGCTGGGCGTGACGCTCAGCGAGGTGTATGGCGTGGCAACCTTCTACTCGCAGTTTGCGCTGGAGCCGCGCGGCCGCTTCCTGGTTGGCGTTTGCCTGGGGACCGCCTGCTACGTCAAGGGCGCGAAGGCGATCATGGACAAGATGAGCTCCCTGCTCAAGGTTGCCGTCGGCAAGACCACCGAGGACGGGCGCTTCACGCTGAAGGACACCCGCTGCCTGGGCGCTTGCGGCCTGGCGCCGGTCATCATGATCAATGACGACGTGTACGGTCGCCTGGTGCCGGAAGACCTGACGGCCATCGTCGACAAGTACAAGGCGATGTAAATATGTTTGAACTGGCGCTGCACATTCTGGATCTGGTTCAGAACTCGGTGTCGGCGGGCGCAAAACTCGTGACCATCACCGTATCGCTGGACACCGCGTCGGACACGCTGACCATCGTCATTTCAGACGACGGCTGCGGGATGGACGAGGAGCTTCTCAAAAGGGTTGAAAGCCCCTTCGCCACCACGCGCACGACGCGAAAGGTCGGCTTGGGCATCCCGATGTTCAAGCAGTGCGCCCAGATGTGCGGCGGGACTTTTTCGATTCAGTCAACCAAGGGCGTCGGTACGGTTTTGACAGCGACCTTCCAGGCCTCCCACGTGGATCTTCCACCGCTGGGTGACCTGACGGGCACGATGCTGTCGCTGGTGGTCGGAAGCCCTGAAAAACCCGACTTCGTACTCCGCTATTTAGCGGACGGCCGGTCTTTCGAATTCGATACCCGGCCCATCCGCGAAGCGCTGGGCGGCATGCCGCTCTCCGGAAGCGAGATCCTCTCCTGGATTACCGAGTACCTGGCCGAGGGCATCGCCCAAGTTCAAGGCGCTGCCCGCGTTTGAAGATTCATCAACACTTTTTGGAGGTGTCAATCATGAAATCCCTAGCTGAACTGGAGGCCATCCGTCAGAAGACGCTCGATCAGGTCAACCTGCGCCGTGAGCACGAAGGCACCCGCGTGGTCGTCGGCATGGCCACCTGCGGCATCGCCGCCGGCGCGCGCCCGGTCATGCTGGCCTTCCTGGACGAGGTGGGCAAGCGGAACCTGCTGGACGTGACCGTCGCGCAGACCGGCTGCATCGGCATGTGCCGCCTGGAGCCGATGGTTGAGGTCACGCTTCCCGGGCAGGAGAAGGTCACCTACGTCAAGGTCAAGCCCGAGATGGTGGGGCGCATCGTCGCCGAGCACATCGTCAACGGAAAGCCTGTCGACGAGTACACCATCGGCGCGGCTGAATAAGCTCGCAGCGATTGAGGAGGAATTTACCTATGGATCTGTTTCGTTCCCACGTTCTGATCTGCGGGGGCACCGGCTGCACGTCATCCGGGTCCCAGCTTTTGCATGACCGGTTTGAAAAGCTGCTGGCCGAAAACAACCTGACCCACGAGGTCAAGCTGGTGCGCACCGGTTGCTTCGGCCTGTGCGAGGTCGGCCCGGTGGTCATCATCTACCCCGAAGGCGCGTTCTACAGCCGCATCCAGGTAAGCGACGTGGACGAGATCGTCTCCGAGCACCTGATCAAGGGCCGCATCGTGACCCGCCTTCTGTACAAGGAATCCGTCGAACCCACCGGCGGCGTCAAGGCGCTGGACGACGTGGAGTTCTACAAAAAGCAAAAGCGCATCGCGCTGCGCAACTGCGGCGTGATCGATCCGGAGAACATCGACGAGTATATTGCCTTCAACGGCTACAAGGCGCTGGGCAAGGTGCTGAGCGAGATGACCCCCGCCGAGGTCATCGACGTGATGACCCGTTCCGGCCTTCGCGGCCGCGGCGGCGCGGCTTCCCGACCGGCCGCAAGTGGGCGTTTGCCGCCGCGCAGCCCAAGGGCCAGAAGTACGTGTGCTGCAACGCCGACGAGGGCGACCCGGGCGCGTTCATGGACCGCTCCGTCCTCGAGGGCGACCCCCACGCGGTGCTTGAGGCCATGGCCAT
>JAEVZE010000022.1 GCA_023392395.1 Bacillota bacterium | reverse complement strand
CCGCCCGGAAATTCTTCGGAATTTCAGGCTCACGCTGGCTTCTTCCTATGGTTGAAAAACCGCGGGGATTTTTCAACGCTAGTAGCGCGAAGTGCGCTGAATCCGCTCGACGCGGGCGCCCAGCGCGCGCAGCTTCTGATCGATGTCCTCGTAGCCGCGCATGATATAGCGTATGCCGGAAATCTCGGTGGTGCCCTCGGCCAGTAGGCCGGCGACGATCATCGAAGCACCCGCGCGCAGGTCCGTGGCGGTGACAGGCGCGCCGATCAGCCTGTCCACGCCGTCCACGATGGCCGTGCGGTCCAAAATGCGGATGTTTGCGCCCATGCGGCGAAGTTCCTCCACGTACTTGAAGCGGGCCTCGTAAATGGTCTCGGTGACCACCGACTGGCCGTTGGCGATGGTCAATAGCGAGGTCATCGGCTGCTGAAGGTCCGTGGGGAAGCCGGGGTAGACCTGGGTTTTGATGTTGACGGAGCGGAGGTTGCCGTCCGACTTGACGCGGATGCGGTCGTCCTCTTCGCTGATGTAAACGCCCATCTCCAGGAGCTTGGCCGACAGCGACTCCATGTGGGTGGGAATCGCGCCGGTGATGGTCACATCCCCGCCGGTGGCGGCGGCGGCGATCATCAGCGTGCCGGTCTCGATCTGATCCGGGATGATGGCGTAGGTGGAGCCTCTCAAAGGCCTGCCGCCGCTGACGCGGATGATGTCGGTGCCCGCGCCCTTGATGCGCGCGCCCATGCTGTTTAAGAAGTTGGCCACATCGACAATGTGGGGTTCCTTGGCGGAATTGTAGATGGTGGTGTTGCCAGTGGCGGAGACCGCGGTCAGCATGGTGTTGATGGTCGCGCCCACCGACGGCATGTCCAGGTAGACCTCCGCGCCGTGCAGCCCCTCCGTGGAGACGAGCAGCGTCCCGCGCTCAATCCGCACGTCCGCGCCCAGGGTGGTCATGCCTTTGATGGTTTGATCAATCGGGCGCGCGCCGATGTCGCAGCCGCCCGGCATGGGCACCTCCGCCCGGGAGAAGAGGCCCAGCAGCACCGGGGCGAGATAATATGAAGCGCGCATCTGGCGCGACAACTCATAGGGGGGCGAGAAGTTGTCAACTGTTTGCGGGTCGATGATCATGGTATTGCCCGAATATTCCACACCTGCGCCCAGCGCGCGCAGCATTTCGATCAGCGACCTCACGTCGTCGATATCAGGCAGGTTTTCAATTGTGCAGGGGGAATGCGCCAGAAGCGCGGCGGGGATGATCGCCACCGCGGCGTTTTTGCCGCCGCTGACCGCCACCTCGCCGCATAGGCGCACGCCGCCTTGAATGCACAGGATATCCGACATGCAATGTACCCCTTGGCGCCGCGCCAAAGCAACGGCAATTTTGTCTTCTTTCTATTATATCCGAACGTGGCGGCACAATCAAGTTAAACGTGGCTGGCAAACGATGCTCGCAAAGCGGCTTTCGTTTGCGTTGGAAACGCTGTACTGAGGCTGTTTTGATGAAAAACAGAGAGGGCCTCAGCCCTCTCTATGCTCTACGGGGAGATGTTAGAACAGTACCTTTGTATAAATTCCCTTTGTGCGGGGTCAAGGGGGCTTCGCTCCCTTGCGGGGGGCGGGGGCAGCGCCCCCGGCGTTTTCCCGTCTCCCCTCGCCTCTCCTCAGCCCGCGGGGTCGACGGAGATGTTCTCACAGATGCGGGTGTACAGGTCGTTCAGCCAGGTTTCCAGTTCGTCCAGCGTCTTCTGATCGCTCGATTCGACGCCGGTGGCGGCTTGGGCTTCGCGCTGGGCCTTGCGTTCGGCCAGCTTCTGCTCCAGCACAGTCTTGATCTCGTCGGAGAAGCCCTTCATGTTGGACTCCCAGGCGGTGACCAGGTCCATCACCTGATCGGTCAGGCTGCTTTTGAGTTCCTCGGCCTGCTTGAGCGCCTTGTCCTTTTCGGCGATGGTCGCCTCAGCGTCGGTCAGCGCCTTGGTCTTCTCGTCCAACGCGGCTTGCACGGCCTTGAGGTCGGCGGTCGCCTGGTCGATCACAGCCTTCGCGGCAGTCAGCTGGTCTTCCTTGGCGGTCAGCTCGTCGCCCAACTGCGCCATCTGAGTCTTGGCGTCGTCCAGCTCGGTCTGCGTAGATTCCAATTGCGCATTCGCGGCGGCGAGATCGCTCTCGGCCTGAGCGCGGGCGGCCTTCTCGGTCTGAATATCCGCCTGCGCCTGGGTGAGCGCCGCCTGCTGGCTCTCCTCATCCGCGCCCGCCGCGGCCAGCGCCTGCTGCGCCTGGGTCAGCGCGTCCAATGTCTCCTGATGGGCGGCCGTCTCCGCCTCCAGCGCCTGCTGCGCCTCGGTCAGCGCCGCCTTCTGGCTCTCCTGATCGGCCCCGGCGACTTCCAGCGCCTGCTGCGCCTGGGTCAGCGCGTCCAATGTCGCCGCGTGGGCGGCTTTTTCCGTTTCGACGGCCTGCAGCGCGTCCGTGAGCGCCTGCTGCGCCTCGGCGGAGCCCGCGCTCTGCGCCAGGGTCAGCTTGGCCTCGGCGTCCTTGCGGGCGGCGGCCTCCTGATCCAGTTGCGCTTGCGCCTCCTCGCGCGCCGCCTTTTCTTCTTCCAGCGCAATCTGCGCCTTGTCCAGCGCGTCCTGGGTCTCGGTCAAAAGCGCGGCCTTGTCGCTCAATTCCGCCTGGGCGCTGTCCAGCTTTTCACGCGTCCCGCTCTCCGACTGTCCCTTGCTCTCCAGCTGCTGGGTCAGCTCGTTCACCTGCTGCTGCGCCTCGTCCAGCGCGCCCTGCGCCTCGGTCAAAAGCGCTGCCTTGCCGGCCAGCTCCGCCTGAACGGAGGACAGGTCACCCTTGCTCTCGCCCTCGGACTTCTGGGCGGCGGACAGCTTTGCGGTCAGTTCATACACCTGCTGCTGCGCATCCATCAGCTCGGTCTGCGTCTCGTCGAGCAGCGCCGCGTTGCCCGCCAACTCTTCCTGCGCGGCGGTCAATTCACTCTGGGCGTCCGCCTGAGACGCCTGGGCGTCGGCCAGCTTCTTAGTCAGGTCCGCGACCTGCTTTTGCGCCTCGTCCAGGAGCGAGGCTTTTCCGGCCAGATCTTCCTGGGCGGCGGTCAACTGCGTCTGCAGCTGCTCCGTCTGCGCCTTGGCCTCATCATACTGCTCGCTGGCGGTCTTGAGCGCGTCGAGGGACTGGGCGTCCTGGGCGCCCTTCTCTTCAAGCTGCGCCTTGGAGGCCAGCGCCTCGTCCAGCTTCGCCTGCAGGTCCGCAGTCTGCGCCTGAAGGTCTGTCACGGCCTTCTGCGCGTCGGCCAACTGCGCCTTGATGCCGGTCTCGCTCGTCTGCGCACCGGTCAATTGCGCCTTGAGATCCTCCACGGCCTTCTGTGCTTCGGCCAGCTGGGCCTGACTGTCGGCCAAGAGCTTCTCTTTCTCAGCCAAAGCGACCTGAGCGCTGGTCTTCTCGCCTTCAAGCTGGGCGCTCAGCGCCTCGGCCTGGCCCTTGGCCTCGACCAGCGCGTCCTGCGCCTTTTGCAGGGTGTCCGTATTCTCCTGAAGCGCCGTGGTGCTGGCCGCCAGATCCCGCCCGCGGCCCGACGACTGGACGCCGAGGCCCACCGAGGTCAGGATGGCCGCGACCAGCGCAACCGCAAGCGCACCGATCAAAATTCTGGTCTTTTTTCCTTCGCGCTCCATTGTCTACGCCCCCCGTGCTTTTTAGACTTGGCCCTTTACGCGCTATCAGCATATGTTCCGCGCCGCGCTGGTATTTTTCTTTTTGAACCGGGCATAATACCCAGCGAGAACCGCCGGATAAACCGGCGCCTGAGAGGAGAAGAACCATGCTGGACCGTATATCATTGATCCTGGTCATCATCGGCGCCATCAACTGGTTGCTGGTCGGTTTGTTTTCGTTCGATGTGGTCGCCTACGTGTGCGGCGGTCAGACCGCTGTGCTCAGCCGCGTGATTTACACGCTGGTGGGGGTAGCGGGGCTGTGGTGCATCTCGCTGCTCTTCCGCGAGCGCGAAGTAGAACACGAAACCTGAGCGGACGTCTGTTGCGCAAGCGGCGCGGCCAACGCGCCGCGCCGATATCCGACATTCATACACAATATGATAACCAAAAGGCCTGCGGAATGCAAGCCTTTTGTTGCCGTTTTTGGTAGCTTGTGTCACTTTTTGTAAAGAGTGATCAAATGTGCCTGGGGCGGCGCACCCAGCCGGAGCGGCAGCATGTAGCCGCCCACGCCGTTGGAAACCAATAAGAGTGAATCGCCGTCCTCGTACCAGCCGCTCAGGTAGCGGTTGCCGTAGATGGAACTGGCAAACAGGCCCTGTCCAAACAGCGCGACCTGCCCGCCGTGGGTGTGGCCGGACAGCACCAGGTCGGCCCAGGGCTTCTCGTCCACCGATGGCTGGCTGACCACCGAAGGCAGCGCGTCCGGGTTGTGGCTCAAAAGAACCACGCAATCGCTCCCGCGCACGGCGGAGGCGATCTTTTCGATGTCCTGCTCGCCCGCCTTCCAATCGTCCAGGCCAGAGAGGATCAACTTCTGCCCGCCCCGGCTGAGCACCTTTCCGGTGTTTTGGAGCAGCGTCAGGCCGCCCAGCGCCACCGCCTGGTCCAGGTCGTCCAGGTCGTCCAGCTCGTAGTCGTGATTGCCGGGGACGGCATACTTGCCCAGCGGCGCTTGAAACGAGCGGATCATCAGGAAGAACTGGTCCCGCCGGGCGCTGAGAACGCGCTTGGCCTCGGGCAGCGGCGTGCCGCCGGTCAGCGCGCGGGCGTAGTCCACGATGTCCAGCGCGGAATAGTCGCCGCCCAGCAGCAGCAGATCGGGTTTGAGCGCCTGCAGCTGCTCCACCAGTGCCGCCGTCTTGTCCGGCGCGTACAGGTTGCTCACGTGCAGGTCCGACAGGAACAGGATGCGGGTGCCGCTGAACGCCTCGGGCAGATCGGTCAGGTAGACGTCGGCGTATTCGACCCGCACCACGTCGGCCTCCAGCGCCATATAGCTCGCGAGCAGCACGAAAGCCAGCAGCACCAGCAAAACGATGCGCCAGCGCCTCTTCCCCTTCCCCTGCGTTCGGTCCAACCCGCGGCCCCCTTCCCTTTGATGTTTCACGTGAAACATACCCGGATTTTCCTCCGGCGATGTTTCACGTGAAACATTGATATCCATTCACCATACAACTCGTCCGCCGTTGTACACCGTTTGCCTTGAAACCTGTTTCTCGCCGCACTCAGACCCCAAATGTCCGCGCTAGCGGACATTACATCCCATTGTGAGGGGTCCAGGGGAAATCATTTCCCCCTGGCGGGTTTCAAAGGGCTTCCCCGCCCAGCGTATACATTGGATTTCGTTCAAGTGCGCTGGGCGGGAAAGCGGGTTCGGTGCGGCCTGCCGCAAAAAACGCTCCAGTGGAGTGTTTTTAGAACCCAGGAACAGCGCCTTTTGGCGTTCCATGTTCCCTCTAAAACCCCGCTGCCCGATAGATGACTTCGCCCCGCGCCACCGTCAGAAGCGGCGTGTAATCGCCGTCCAGCAGCACAAGGTCCGCCAGCATGCCCGGCTCGATCCGCCCGCGCTCTTTTTCGCCGATGGCGTCGCAGGGATATTCGGACGCCATGCGCAACGCTTCCGCCTCCGGTACGCCCACGGCCTTGACCATGTTGCGCACCGCGCGGTCCATCGTCAGCGTGCTGCCCGCCAGCGCGCCGTTCTCCAGCCGTGCCACGGAAGAACGCACCTGCACCAGGTTCGCGCCCAGCCGGTAGTCGCCGTCCGGCATGCCGGTGGCCGCCATCGCGTCGGTGATCAAGAGGCACCCTACCGCGCCCTTGCAGCGCCAGGCAACCTTCAGTGCCACCGGGTGCAGGTGCACCAGGTCCGCGATCAGCTGAACCCGGACGCGCGGATCAGAAAGAGCCGCGCCCGCCACGCCCGGCGCGCGGTGCGTGAATGGCGACATGGCGTTGAACAGGTGGGTCACCTGAGTGATCCCGGCGTCCACCGCCTCCAGGAACTGCTCCGCCGTAGCGTCGGTGTGGCCGCCGCTGAGCGCCAGCTTGTCCTTCAGGATTTCGATCAGTTCCATCGCGCCGTCCACCTCCGGCGCGACGGTCAGGACGCGCGGCAGCGCCTCGTAGCCCTCCACGATGCGGGCGTAGGCGTCCAGCGAAGGATTCTTGACGTACCGCTCCGGCTGCGCGCCCTTGCGGGAGGCGTTGAGGAACGGCCCTTCCAGATGCGTGCCCAGGACGATCGCGCCCTCCGGCTCATCCATCGCGAGTTTGACCGCGGCCAGCGCCTGACGGGTGTTCTCCAGCGAATCGCACATCGTGGTGGGCAGAAACGCGGTCACGCCCGTGCGCGGAAGCCACGCGGCCATGCACTTCACTGCGCTTCCGCCGTCCATCGTCTCGTCGCCCGCGCAGCCGTGGATGTGCAGGTCTACAAACCCGGGCGCGAGTAGCGCGCCGCAGGCATCAATTTTTTTTGCGCCCTTCAGGCACTTCCCGACCGCCGCAATGCGGCCGTCCTCGATCAGTACGTCGGTGCACTTCAGGATGTCCCCGCCGACCAGCACCCTAGCGTTTGTAATGATCATGACGTTACCCCCCTTTATGTACAAAGAGATATATCGCCTGCGAATACTCTGGAGGCCTGGAGGGCCGCGGCCCTCCACATTTCATCATTTGCCCGGCTCCAGGTGAATTTGACGCATATGCGTCAAATTCAGTCCCGAAGGGACATGTTTCGCCTTGGGGCGAAGCTTCCTTCCCGGCGCCAATGGATTCCCCCTAAGGGCGCGCTTGCCCGCCCGACGGGGAATCAACACCGCCCGTCCGGATTGCGCCCGGAAAATCCCGCGGGAATTTCAGCAGTTCGGCTACGTTCCCTGTTTCCCCATGAGTGATGAACTCATGGGGAAGCCAAACTTCACCATTGCAACCTGAACCCGATTCCATTATAATATGAATGATATAGAACAAGCAAGCCTTGCGGCGTTTTTCATGGGGGAGGCTTCATGCAGAAGAAAACGGCGCGGCTCTCCTGGGTCTCCGTGGTGCTGGTCGTCGCGCTGATCTCCGTACTCGCCTGGCTGATCGCCAGCCAGATCGTCTCCAGCAATTCGGGCGCGCTGCGCACCAAGACGGCGCTGCCCGCGAGGGCCGGTCAGGAAATGGAGCCGCTGAGCGACGGACTGCTCTTCTCCGACGGCACCACGCTGCACGCGCTGAACGGCAAGGGGCTGCAGATCTGGAGCTATGCCGCGGGCAGCGGGTCGCACTTCTCGGTGGGCAAGGGCGGCGTGGCCGCCTGGCAGAGCAGGACGCTCTCGCTGCTCTCTAGCGATCAGGGCGCGACCATGTACAGCGGCACACTGGAGGACACCATCCTGGACGCGCGGCTGGATACGCAGTACGCCGCCGCACAGGTGGGCACAGAGCACAACAGCGTCATGCTCATCATGGAGCACGGCGGCCGCCAGGTGGACCGGATTGAGCTAGCCAACCAAACGGTACTGGATTTTGGGTTTTTCTACAACGGTAGCCTGTTCTGGGTGATGTCCATGGATACCGAGGGCACGGTGCCCATGTGTACCATATCCACCTACAAGCCGGGCAAAATGCTGGCCGGCGCCGTCACGGACAGCCAACAGGTGCTCTACGAAGTCCTGTTCCAGTCGTCCAAGATCCGGGCGGTGGGCACCACCCACATCAAGGACTTTGACTACACGGGCCAGGAAATCGTGGACGACCGCATGCTGGTGTACGGCTGGTACCTGATGGACCTGGACGACAACGCCGACAACCCCTTGATGGCCTTTGTGCCGGTGGGCCAGGCGGAGAGCGGACAGATCCAGGATGTGCGCATGATCCAGGGGCAGACCGACCACCCGGTGCGCCTGCCCTACCCGTCCAGCCGCGTATTCGCCCGGGACGACAGCATCTACGCGTTCACATCCCAGTACGTCTCCATGTGCCGGCTGGATCAGACCACGCCGGAAACCTATCAGATGCCAATCGCGGTGGACGACGTTGTGGGCATCACCAAGGATCACCAGGCCATCGTTTCCTCCGGCGGCGTCATATACCTGGTACCGCTGCTGCGATAAACGGGCCGAAACGAAAGGGGAGCCAACGAAGATGAGCATCAACCTCGTGGACGTCATCCTGTATTCCATTCTGGCGCTGTCCGTGATCTCGGGCATGTACAAGGGCTTCATCACTTCGGGATTGGCGATGGTGGGGTTCGGCGCGGCCTGGTTCGGCGCGCTCAACCTGTTCCCGAGGCTGGCGGAGTTGGCGCTGAACAATAAGGAATTCATGGGTATGCTCAGCTATTACCTGGATCCGTCCTCGCTGTTCAAGACCGCGTCGCTCGCTTCGACGCCGGTGGCCAGCGCGGTGTCCGCAACGGGCGCGGGCTCCTCGCTTTTGAACCAGGCGCTGCAGGAGCTGAACCTGCCGCAGGTGATCGAGACGGCGTTCAAAAACAACGTCTCAAACCAGCTCTTCTCCGGCCTCAACCTGTCCACGATGGCCGATTACCTGGGCCAGACCATCTGGGTGGCGGCGATCAACGTGATCGCGTTCATCCTGATCTTCGTGGTGTGCTACGTGGTGGTGCTGCTGGTGGTGAACCTTTTGAACAACGTGTTCCGCTTCCCGCTGCTCAAGCACCTGGACTGGCTGTTCGGCGGCGCGTTCGGCCTGGCTCGGGGAGTGTTCGTAGTGATGCTGCTACTGGGCGTGGCACCGCTGATCCTGTCGATGCTGCCCTTCAAGGAAGTGCAGACACTGCTGGACGCCTCCTCGCTGGCGCAGCGCCTGCCGTCCAACTTCGCGATCTCCACGATCATCTCCATGGCCTTCCCCGCCCTCGCCTGAGCGGCTAACCCTGCGATTTTTCAACGCCCAAATTGTTCTTCTAAAATTACCTCCGTTGCGATATAATGACCGCAACGGAGGTGTTTGTTTATGAAAGAGATTCTCTACACCGAGGCCATGGCCCGCACCACGCAAAAGCTGTCGCACGGCGGCGCGTTCCTGACCGTCGGCGGGTCCACGCCCAATACCATGACCATCGGCTGGGGCGCCATCGGCTTTTTCTGGAACCGGCCGGTGTTTCTGGCGGTGGTCCGAGCGTCGCGTCATACCCACGACATGCTGCTCTCCTCCTGCGCCTTCACCGTCAGCGTGCCCACCAACCGCGACCTCAAGGCCGAGCTGGCCTTCGCCGGTACCGCCTCCGGCCGCGACGTAGACAAGTTCTCCGGCCACGGCCTGACCGCCGCGCCCGCGCTCAAGGTGGACGCGCCCATCGTGGCCGAGTGCGGCCTGCATTTCGAGTGCCGGGTGCGGCTTACCCAGGAGATGACCGAGGGCCGCATGGACCCTTCCGTCCTCAAGACCGCCTACCCCCACGGCGACCTTCACACCATGTTCTTCGGCGAGATCCTCGCCTGCTACGAGACGGATTGAAGGGAACGAGGGGAAACACCGGGGCTCCGCCCCGG
>JAEVZE010000439.1 GCA_023392395.1 Bacillota bacterium | reverse complement strand
GTAGCCCGGATAAACTCGACGGGGGTCTGGGGGAGGCACTGTATGTACGCGCACTTTGACGGCACCTTGGCCGAGAAGAACGCGGATTCCGTCGTGATCGACTGCGGCGGCATCGGCTATCAGCTTTGGGTCAGTTCCGCGGCGCTGAACGCCGCGCCCCAGGTGGGGGCGCGCTTCAAGTGCTACGCGCACCTCTCCGTGCGGGAGGACGCGATGGACCTGTTCGGTTTTTACAGCCGGGAGGAGAAAGCGATGTTTTTGCGCCTTTGCTCCGTCACCGGCATCGGGCCCAGAACGGCGCTGGCGGTCCTGTCCTCCATGAGCGTGCGGGAATTGACCATCGCGCTTCTGACCGGCGACGCGGCGGCGCTGGCCCGCGCGCCGGGCATCGGCAAGAAGACCGCGCAGCGGCTGATTCTGGAACTGCGCGACAAGATCGACGGCACGGAGGAATTGACCAGCGGTCAGGTCGCGCCCGTTCCGGCCCGCGGCGGCCCCACGGCGGACGCCATCGAGGCGCTGATGGCGCTGGGCTATGCCTCCAGCGAGGCGGCGGCGGCGGTGGCCCGCGTCGCTTCTCAATCTGACCGGACGGATGAACTGATCCGGCTCGCGCTGAAGGGGATGAACGGCTGATGGACGAAGAACGCCTGATCGCAACCGGGTACAATCAGGAAGACGAGGCGGAGCGCACGCTGCGCCCGCTGACGCTTTCGGAGTACTTCGGCCAGCACAAGCTGAAGGAGAGCCTGTCGGTCTACATGCAGGCGGCCGTTCGGCGGCGGGAGCCGCTGGACCACCTGCTGCTCTACGGCCCGCCGGGCTTGGGCAAGACCACGCTTGCCGGCATCATCGCCTCCGAAATGGGCCACAACATCCGCGTGACCAGCGGCCCCGCCATCGAGCGGCCGGGCGACCTGGCGTCGATTCTGACCAACCTGGCCGCCGGAGACATCCTATTCATCGACGAAATCCACCGCCTTTCCCACTCGGTGGAGGAAGTGCTGTACCCCGCGATGGAGGACTACGCGCTGGACATCATGATCGGCAAGGGCCCTTCCGCCCGGTCGATCCGGCTGGACCTGCCCAGGTTCACGCTGATCGGCGCGACCACGCGCGCGGGGCTTCTGACCTCGCCGCTTCGGGACCGGTTCGGCATCAGCTTCCGGCTGGAACTGTACGAGCCGGAAGATCTGACGATCATCCTGATGCGCTCGGCCAAGATCCTCAAGATCGAATGCGATCAGGACGGGGCGCTGGAGATCGCGCGCCGCTCCCGCGGCACGCCCCGCATCGCCAACCGGCTCATCAAGCGCGTGCGCGACTTCGCGCAGGTGAAGGCGAGCGGCCGGATCACGCTGCCGGTGGCACGCGAAGCGCTCACGGTGATGGAGATCGACGAATTGGGCCTCGACCGGATCGACCGGGCGATGCTGGAGGCGATGATCGGCAAGTTTGGCGGAGGCCCTGTGGGCCTGGACACGCTGGCCGCATCCACCGGCGAGGATGCCTCCACCATCGAGGACGTGTACGAGCCGTATCTGTTGCAACTGGGCTTTCTGATGCGCACCCCCCGCGGCCGCGTGGCCGCGCCCGCAGCCTACCGCCACCTGGGGCTCGCCGCGCCGGAAGCGCCCGCCCAGAGCACCGCGCCTGGAAGCGACCAGATCAAGCTGGATCTTGAATAAATAGAAGTTGGAACTTGGATGAAGACGAGCGATTTTGTGTACGACCTGCCCGAGGAACTGATCGCCCAGACGCCCATCGAGCCGCGCGACCACAGCCGGCTGCTTGAGGTGAACCGGGCGGACGGTTCCATCGAGCATAAGCATTTTTACGACCTGCCCGACGCCTTGCGGGAAGGCGATCTTCTGGTGATCAACGACACGCGGGTGATGCCCGCGAGGCTCCTCGGGGAAAGGCTGCCCGGCGGTGGCGCCTGCGAGGTGCTGCTGCTTAGGCAGCTGTCGCCGGTAAGCTGGGAGACGCTGGTCAAACCGGGGAAGAAGCTGCGGCCCGGCGCGCGCGTATCCTTCGGCGGCGGGCGTCTGACCGCCACCATCGAAGAGCCCACCGACGCGGGCGGCCGCGTGGTGCGCTTTGACGTGGCCAGCGGCACGCTGGAGGCGGCGCTGGACGAGCTTGGCGAGATGCCACTGCCGCCCTACATCCACGAAAAACTGGCCGACCGGGAGCGGTATCAGACCGTCTACGCCCGGGAGGTGGGTTCCGCGGCCGCGCCGACGGCGGGCCTGCACTTTACGCCGGAACTGCTTGCGAAAATCCGCGGCAAGGGCGTTTCCATCGTGCCGGTGCTGCTGCATGTGGGCTTGGGCACCTTCCGTCCGGTCAAGGCGGAGGACGTTTCGGAGCACGTGATGCACAGCGAGTTCTACTCGGTCACCCCGGAAGCGGCGGAGGCAGTCAACCGCGCGAAAGCCGAAGGCCGCCGGGTGATCGCGGTGGGCACCACCAGCGTGCGCACGCTGGAATCGGCGGCAAAAGACGGCCTCCTCCAGCCGGGCTCCGGCTGGACGGACATCTTCATAACTCCCGGCTTCCATTTCCAGATGGTGGACGCTCTTGTCACCAACTTCCACCTGCCCGGCTCCACCTTGATCATGCTGGTGTCGGCGCTGATGGGCCGGGAGGAGACGCTTCACGCCTACGAGGAGGCCGTGCGGCAGCGCTACCGGTTTTTTTCCTTCGGCGACGCGATGTTCATTCACTAAGTCACAGGGAGGACGACCCCTTGCCCAAACCGTTTGAATTCGAGCTCCTGCACGTCTGCAAGCAGACCGGCGCACGCAGGGGCAGGCTGCACACGCCCCACGGCACCATCGAGACACCGGTGTATATGCCGGTGGGCACCCAGGCGTCGGTCAAGACGCTGTCGCCGGAAGAAGTCAAGGACATCGGCGCGGAGATCATCCTGTCCAACACCTACCACCTGCACCTTCGCCCCGGCGAGGATCTGGTGAAGGAAGCGGGCGGGCTGCACAAGTTCATGCATTGGGATAAGCCCATCCTGACGGACAGCGGCGGGTTCCAGGTGTTTTCGCTGGCAAGCCTCCGGAAGGTCCGGGAGGACGGCGTGTCCTTCCGCTCCCACCTGGACGGAAGCCCCCGCTTTCTGTCGCCGGAGAAGGCAATCGCCATTCAGGAGGCGCTGGGCTCCGACATCGCGATGCAGTTTGACGAATGCACCGCCTGGCCCTGCGACGAAAAGACTGCAGCCCAA
>JAEVZE010000362.1 GCA_023392395.1 Bacillota bacterium | reverse complement strand
AGATACAACGGCTCCAGATGCGCATAGCAGGAACGTTGCACCACGGTCGGGAAGGGGCCGCCTCCCTCCGGCCGGAAGACGAGGGTGCGCATTCTGACGCCATCCGCCGCGGGCAGCATGCACGTTTCAAACGAGTATTTCTTTCCCGGGCCGCTTCGCGGAAGCCTCGCGTACTGCATCCGCAGCGTCTCGAGTTCGCGCCCGACCCGCCCGTCCATCGGCTCAGTCATCGATGTGCACCTTCATCCGGAGGAATGCCGAGCCCATGCTCTTGCCCAGGCTGTCCAGCCGGAGCGAGTGGGTTGCGCCGCCGCCCAGCGCATGCTTCATCACGAAGTTGAAGCCTTGCAGCGTCTCCACCTCGTATCGCGTGACCTCGCCCATTACCATGCCGCCGAAATATGCCTTGACCTTATCGGGCGTAACCTCGCGTCTGATGATTTCGTAATACTCCGGCTTCCGGGCGAACACGCAGACGTTGGACGTGTCCCCCTTGTCACCGGACCGGCCATGAGCGATCTGGTTCAGATAGATTTCCGCCATGACGCTTTCCCCCTAGACTTCCAGGATATGGGCTGCGAGTTTGACTGCGTCGCGCGGGATCAGGGTCGGCCACAGGCCGATGACCTCCTGCACGTGCGCTCTGCCGCCGAAGAAGCTCGCGCCCGGCGGGCCGTTGAGCTGCAGCGGCGCGATTTCAGGGATGATCTTCTGCGCTTCCTTTTCGGTCAGCGTACGAATAGCGATGCGGAGTACAACCTCGTTTGCGTCCTTCACCTTTTCTGGGCTCATGTCGGCCACGTTCAAGTGCAGCGCGTTGAGGCCGATGTAGTCGATCTGGATCTCCTCCGCCTGAAGCCCCTTGCGCTTCATCTTTTTCATCAGGATGTCGGCGGCATACTGCGCCTTTTCGTATGCGTCAGGCCAGGCAAAGCTGAGCATCGCCTGTACCTTGTAGCCCGCGTGATACCCCATGGACAGCTTGAGCGTGTCCGGACGAGGCTTGCCTCGGACGCCACCCACCCGCACCCGGTCCGGGCCGATCTGTTTGAGCGTCGCGCGGCTCACGTCCACGCTGACGTCGGGGGTGATGTAATTGGCCGGGTCGTGCACCTCGTAGAGGAATTGCTCCTTGACGGACTGCTCGGAGATCAGCCCGCCGCAGTCCGGCGCTTTGGTGATGACGAAGTCGTCCGGGGACACCTCCGCGATGGGGAAGCCCAGCTCGTCCATCCGCGGCACGTCGCGCCAGCCGTAGTCGAAGTTGCCGCCGGCGCCCTGGCCGCCGCACTCCAAAAGGTGCCCCGCCATAATGCCGCGGGCCAGGTTGTCCCAGTCGTCTGGTGCAATGCCCAGCTCGTGCATGACAGGCGCCAGAAACAGCGCGGAATCGGTGGAGCGGCCGGTCACGATCCAGTCCGCACCCATTTCAATGCACTGCAGCGTGGGCTCGTGGCCAAAGTACACATTGGCGTTGAACACCCGGTCCTTGACCTCGTCAAAATCGCCGACGTCGTCCATATTTTCAAACTTGACACCCTCGGCGAGGAGGCGGGGAATCTGGGAGGAAATCTCGTCTCCCAGTACGTAGCCGATCTTGAGGCCCTTGAGGCCCTCCGCCTCGGCGATGCCCTTCAGCGCCGCGACCATACCCTCGATGTTCATGCCGCCCGCGTTGGTTAGGATGCGGATTTTCCGATCGAAGGCCGTCTTTCCGCAGGCTTTGATGAGTTCCAGAAAGTCCCGCGCATATCCTGCGGAGGGGTTTTTAATCTTCTGGCGCGCCATGATCGACAGGGTCAGCTCCGCCAGATAATCACAGGCCATGTAGCCGATGTCGCTGTGATTCACCATGTGGATGGCGGCATCGCTACTATCCCCCCAAAACCCCTGGCCCCCTCCAATGACGACTTTTTTCATATGGGCCTCCTATTCGTACAGTGTGCAGGCGACGAAGTGGCCTGGTCCGACCTCTTTCATCGGAATGTCCCGGCCCTTGCACTTTTCCGTCGCTTTCGGGCAGCGGGGCGCGAAGCGGCAGCCGGGCTTGGGCTCGATGGGACTGGACAGTTCGCCGCGCATGATCTTGGGCGCTATCTTACGGCCTTTGAGGCTGGGCTCCGGAATCGCGTCGAGCAGCCCCTGGGTATAAGGGTGCATCGGGCTTTTGAACAGATCCCGGGTGCTGTCGTACTCGACGCACTGGCCCAGGTACATCACCGCGATTTCATGGCTGATGTGCTTGACCACGCTCAGATCGTGGGTGATGAACATGTAGGTCAGGCCCTTCTCATCCTGCAAGTCCATCAGAAGGTTTAGAATCTGCGCCTGGATGGACACGTCCAGCGCGGACACCGGCTCGTCGCACACGATAAAATCTGGGCTGAGCGAGAGCGCGCGGGCGATGCCGATGCGCTGGCGCCTGCCACCGTCCAGCTCGTGCGGGTAGCTGTCGGCGTATCGGTCCGCCAAGCCCACGGTCTTCATCAGTTCGTGGATGCGCTCTTCGTACGCACGCTTGTCCGTGCAGGCGTTGTAGATTTGGATGGGCTCGCCGATCAGGTCATCGACGGAGCGCCGGGGGTCCAGCGAGGACAACGGGTCCTGGAAGATCAGCTGCATGCGCCGGCGCACCTGGTGCAGCTTGTGTGCGTCGAAGGAGACGATGTCCTCGCCGCCAAACAGGATCTGACCGGATGTAGCGTCGATCAGCCGCAGGATCATGCGACCCAGCGTGGTCTTGCCACAGCCGGATTCGCCCACGACGCCCAGCGTCGTGCCCCGGCGGATCCTGAAACTGACGCCGTCCACCGCGTGCAGCATGCCTTTGGGGGTTTTAAAGTATTTTTTGAGGTCTCTGACCTCCACCAGCACGTCGCTCATACCCGGTCCTCCCCGGTGCCATCGAACAGGTGGCATTTAATGAAGTGCGAAGGGGCGACCTCCCGCATTTGCGGGGCGACCCTGCAGCCTTCGGTCGCGAAGCGGCAGCGGGGCGCGAAGCGGCAGCCGGAGATCTTCTCGGTAGGATCAGGCATCAGCCCGTCGATGCACTCCAGCCGCCTCGTCTCCACGTCCAGCTTGGGGATGGCGTTCAGAAGCCCCGATGTGTACGGGTGCCACTTGTCGCCCTCAAAGATATCCTGGGCCGTGCCGGTTTCGATGATCTCTCCAGCGTACATCACCGCCACCTTGTCGCAGGTCTGCGCGACCACGCCCAGGTCGTGGGTGATCAGGATCATCGCGGTGTTCAGCCGCTGCTTCAGCTCGTTGATCATCGCCAGCATCTGCGCCTGGATCGTCACGTCCAGCGCGGTGGTGGGTTCGTCCGCCAGGATCAATTTGGGCTCGCACACCAGCGCGATGGCGATCACAATGCGCTGCTTCATGCCGCCGGAGAACTGATGGGGGTACTCTGCCTTGCGGTAGGCGGGGATGCCCACCATCTCCATGATGCCGTCCACCGTCTTCTCCAGCTCGGCCCGGCTCAGGTCTTTTTTATGGATTTTGAGCACCTCGAGGATCTGATCCCCCACCGTCATCACCGGGTTCAGGCTGGACATCGGATCTTGAAAGATCATCGATACGGTGTTGCCGCGGTGAGTGCGCATTTCCCTTTCCGAAATGGCCATCACGTCCACGCCGTCCAGCAGGATCTTCCCGCCGATCACAAAGCCAATTTTCGCGGGCAATATCCGCATGATGCTCATGGCGGTGGTTGTCTTGCCGGCGCCCGTCTCGCCCACCAAGCCCAGCGTCTCGCCGAAGCCAAGGCTCAGACTCAAGCCGTTTACTGCGTAGACGACGTCGCCCTCGGTATGGTACTCGACGCTCAAATCGCGAATGTCCAAGAGTTTGTCTGCCATGGCGCGCATCCTTTCAGATCGTATAGATTACAGCGCGCCGCGAAGGCGCGGATCCAGCGCGTCCCTCAGCGCGTCGCCGACCATGTTGAAGCACAACACGATGACCACGATGAACACGCCCGGCGCGATGGCGATGACCGGCAGCATTTTCAGGTAGTTGTAGCCGTCGCTGACCATCCCGCCCCAGGAGGCGGTCGGCGGGTTGATGCCCAGGCCCAGGAAGCTGAGCGCCGCCTCGTTGAGGATTGCAGTGCCCAGATTCATCGTCATCAATACGATGTTGGGGGAAACGCAGTTGGGAAACACATGATACAGCGCGTTTTTAAGCTTCGATGCGCCGGAGATTGTGCCGGCGGTCACGTAATCCATTTGCCGTACCGTCAGCACCTGGCCGCGTGTCAGGCGCGTGTAGCTGGGGATCATGCTCAGCCCCACCGCCAGCGTTACGTTGAACAGCCCCTTGCCCAGGATGCTGCCCAGAAACAGCGCCAGGATGATCATCGGAACGGACATCATCGCGTCCATGATGCGCATGATCACGCTGTCCACCACGCCGCCCACCGTACCGGAGATCAACCCCAGCAGCATGCCGATGGAGCCTGCGATGGCTACCGCCGAGAGGCCGACGATCAGCGATACCCGGGTGCCGTAGATGATGCGGGAGAACACGTCCCGCCCCATCGAATCGGTGCCCAGCAGGTGCGCCCAGGACATGGGCTTCAGCATATTGCGCAGGTCTTGCTTGTAGGGGTCGTAGGGCGCGATGACGGGCGCGAAGATCGCCGCCAACACCATGAGGATCAGAAACACCAGGCAGATCACGATGGCCTTTCTGGCGAGAAACACCCGGAAAAACCTCGCGCGGCGCTTCGCCCGGCCGGTTTTCTTCTTGCTGTCTTTTGAATCGGTAGGCATGTTTACGCTCCTCTTAAGAAGAAATCACGCCCGGGTCCTATTGATCCCGGATGCGGGGATCGATCACGCCGTAGAGCAGGTCGACCACCAGGTTGCACAGCGCCACAGCCACCGCAATCAGGAACACACCATTCTCCACGACCATGTAGTCCTTGCCCTTGATAGCGGTGATCATCAGATTGCCCATGCCGGGGATGACGAAGATCGACTCGATCAGCACTGTGCCCCCGATCATGCCGCCCAGTTGGATTCCCATAATGGTGACGATGGGGATCAGTGCGTTGCGGAGCTGGTGCTTGAGAATGGTTGCGGCACCGCCCAGCCCCTTGGCTTGCGCGGTGCGCACGTAGTCCTGCCGGATAACCTCAAGCATCGCCGAGCGCGTCTGCCTGGCGAACTGTGCCAGCGGACCAAGCGCCAGAATACACACCGGCATCACCAGATGGCGGACGCACTCGCTCATATTTTCCGCGGGGCTCACGAACCCCTGCACCGGTAAAATTCCAAGCCGGAGTGCGAACAGCAAGATACAGATGATGCCCACCCAGAACAGGGGCATTGCCATTCCGATGTTGGCGAAGACGGAGATGATGGAGTCCACAATGCTGCCCCGATTCAGCGCGGCGATCACGCCGAAGGTGACGCCCAGGATCACCGCCAGCACGAAGGCGGGCAGCACGACCATCAGCGTGGTACCGAGCCGTTCAAAGATGATGCCGGAGATTTCCTGCTGGAACAGAACGCTTCGCCCCATCTCGCCCCGGAACAGGCCCGCCACCCACTTGCCGTATTGCACCAGCGCGGGCTTGTCGTAGCCGAACAATTGGGTATAGTGCTGTATCTGCTCCGGCGTCGCGCTGGGACCGAGGAAGTTGATGATCGGATCGCCCGGAACCAGCTGCATCAGCAGGAACACCATCAGGGTGACGATGAACAGCACGATCACCGTCTGCCCGATACGCCGTGCCACCATCAAAGACAGTTTGTTCATATGACTTCCGTTCTCCCATCCGCCGGATATAAGGAGGGGGCCGGCGCTCCTCCGCCATTTCGAAGGACGCCGCCGGCCCCGCTGACAGGGTACCGGGCGCGGCTTACTTATTCAGCCAGATGTTCTCAGGCGACCAGGTCGAGACGTTGTCGATGGAGCGGTTGTCGTCCATCACGTAGTTGTACTTGAAGACGGGCTCCCGCTGGATGAAGAGGGGCTTACCAAAGAGCGCCAGCTTGTCGTAGATCAGCACCTGCATCTGGTACTCGAGCTTGACCTTCTCCTCGTTGGTGGGCGCGGTGCGGATCTTCTCGAGCAGCTCGATCGCCTCGTCCGGGTGCTGGATGCCGGGGGCATAGAACGCGCCCTTCTTGTCCAGGTGACGACCCATGTACAGGCCCAGGTCGGGCGAGATCGAGTGGAAGTGACCCATGATGCCCTTCCAACTGCCGGTGGAGTAGAGGTTGACCTGCGTGCTCTCGTCGATCAGCTCAATGTTCGCGCGGATGCCGGCCTCGGCCAGCATGTTGGCGGCGGCGGTGAAGATGTCCTTGTTGCCGGCGTCGGTGTAGAGGGTGGTGTCAAAGCCGTCAGGGTAACCGGCCTCCGCCAACAGCGCCTTGGCCTTTTCAATGTCGTAGGGATAGCCCTTGACATCCGGGTTGTAGGTGATGGCGCCCGGCGCCGCCCACTGGTTGGTGGTCGTGAGCATGCCGTAGCCGAATGCTTCGACCAGGAGGTCGGCATCGATGGCGTAGCACATCGCCTGGCGTACTTTCGCATCGGCGAACGGGGAAGCCGGGTCGACGCTGTTGGGGATCAGGCCCGTCGCGATGAGGCCGACGCCCGATTGGTTGGTCTCCTGCTCGTACTTGCCCGCGGCGATCAACTCCTGGGCAACGG
>JAEVZE010000361.1 GCA_023392395.1 Bacillota bacterium | reverse complement strand
CTACTACATAGTGTTTTTCGAGTAAAGCACGTCAGAAGGGTGCCTTACTCATTCAACTTATTTATTCTTATGCAAGCCATTTTTTCTCTGCGTAAAAATGTGTACCGGTAAAAATGGAGCAACTGTGGAGCTTTTTCAACGATTGTATGAGATCGATTGACCCCTCACTCCTCGGCCGGTATAATGCGGTATGACACCCTGTCACATTCGAATGTATGGAGGCGTCCCGTGCCGAGCCGGACTTTTTTTAACTTGCCGGAAGAGAAGCGCTCGAGGCTCATGCAAGCCGTCCGGGCGGAGTTGGCGCGCGTACCGTTTGAGGAGGCGTCCATCAATCGGATCATCCGTTCCGCCGGCATCTCCCGGGGCAGCTTCTACCAATATTTTAAGAACATGCAGGACGTGCTGGACTACCTGCTCTCGGATTACCGGGAGATGCTGGCGGCGCGTGCGCTGGAGAGCCTGAGGCAGAGCGGCGGAGACTTGTTCCGATTGCTTCCGGACATCTTTGACTACATGTACGAAACCGCCTCCAACCAGGAGAACGGGAAGCTGTTTCTGAACCTGTTCTCGGACGTCCGGATCAATTCCGTTTTTCTGGAGCAGCGCGCAAGCGACGATCCTTTTGGGATCAGCAAGGATGAATTGCGCTGGCATGTGAACACAGGAGCGCTGGACATTCGCGATGAGGGGGATTTTGAGGACATGCTGGGCGTATTGTTGCCGCTGACCGGGGAGGCCTTCGCGCAGGTTTTCTTTAACCCCACGGCTTACCCGGAGCGCCGGGTGCGGTATCAGGCGCGGCTGGAACTTGTCAAGCGCGGCTTTTTGAGGGAGAAGGGCGGGCCATGTTCGGATATATCACCGTGAACGACAAGGCGCTGCCCGAGGCGGAGCGGGCGCGCTACCGTGCGCACTACTGCGGACTGTGCCGCGCGCTCGGTGCGCGCTACGGCTCAGCGGGGCGCGCGCACCTGTCCAGCGACATGACGTTTTTAACGATGCTACTCTCTTCGGTCTACGGCCTCAGACAAACAGCCGGGACGCTGCGCTGCGCCGTGAACCCGCTGAAGCAGCAGGCCTTCCTGGAGACGGAGGCGACCCTCTACGCCGCGGACATGAACGCGATGCTGGCCTACTACCAGTGCCTGGACGACTGGAACGACGACCACAACCCGGTCGCTCTCCTCAAGAGCCGGGCACTCGCAAAGTACCTGCCGGGCATCCGCTCGGCACACCCCCGTCAGGCGGCGGCGATCGAGGATGCCCTCACGCGCCTCGGCGCGATGGAGCGGTCGGGCGAAATGAACCCGGACCTCCCGGCCAACTGCTTCGGGGAGCTGATGGGCGCGCTGTTTGCCTGGCGGGAGGCCGATCTGGCTCCAAGGCTCTACCGGCTGGGTGCAGCCCTCGGACGCTTCGTCTACCTGATGGACGCGGTGAACGACCTGAAAGCGGATATCAGGCGGCAGCGCTACAATCCGCTGGTCATGATGCTGGAGGCGGACTACACGCCGATGCTCACCATGATACTGGCCGAGTGCGTCGCCGCGTTCGGGGATCTGCCCATCCGGCGGGATCGGAACATCCTGGAAAATCACCTGTACGCCGGCGTCTGGCAGAAGTACCGCGCGCGGGGTACAAAAGGGGAAGCGTCGTATGGATCCCTACAAGGTATTGGGCGTGGAGCCCTCCGCGTCCGAGGAGGAGGTCACAAGGGCGTACCGGAGGCTGGCGAAGAAGTACCACCCGGACCTGAACCCCGGCGACAAGTCCGCCGAGCAGAAAATGCGGGAGATCAACGCGGCCTACGAGCAGATCAAGTCGGGCAAGACAGGCGGCGCTTCCTACGAGCGCACCGACGGAAGCTACGGCCGGAGGCCCCAGCAACAGGCGGGCGGCCCGCAAGGAAGCACTCAGGGCGGCGGGGCGTACCGGGGAGGCGACCCGTTCGGCGGGTTTGACTTCGGCGGGTTTGAGAGCATTTTTGGCGACCTGTTCGGCGGGCGTCCGTACGGCGCGCCGGAATTTAGGCAGGTGCGCATGCTGGTTCAGGCCCGGCGGTATGGAGACGCGCTCAACCTACTC
Source organism: Bacillota bacterium (assembly GCA_023392395.1). Lineage (GTDB taxonomy): Bacteria > Bacillota > Clostridia > Christensenellales > Aristaeellaceae > JAEZHK01. The sequence continues at coordinate 2,078 of JAEVZE010000361.1, read as the reverse complement.
CTGAGGCTTCCGCGCAATGCCGAATGGTATTACCTCTCGGCCATCGCGAACTTCGGCGCGGGCAACCGGGTGACGGCGCTCCAGCACGCCCAGGAGGCGGTACGGCTGGAGCCGGGCAATCCGGAGTACCGGGAGTTCCTGAGCCAGATCCAGCAGGGCGGCGCCGCCTACCGGGAGGCTGGGCAGAGCCGCGGGTATGACATGGGGAATCTGGGAAGCAGTTTTTTAAAGATGCTGCTCGCTCAGCTGATCTGCTGCTTCTGCTGCCGGTGTTGCTGAATCCCGCGCTGACTAAAACCGTGGAGGACATGAAAATGGGAAAGATCGTTGGCATCGATTTGGGCACAACCAATTCCTGCGTAGCGGTGATGGAGGGCGGAAAGCCGGTCATCATCCCGAACGCCGAGGGCGGTCGCACCACGCCGTCGGTTGTGGCCTTCCTGCAAAGCGGCGAGCGGCTAGTGGGGCAGACAGCGCTCCGCCAGGCGGTGGTCAACGCCGCGCGCACCGTCTCTTCCATCAAGCGGGAGATGGGCACCGACTACAAAGTCCGGATCGACGGCAAGGCGTTCAGCCCGCCGGAAGTCTCCGCGATGATCCTGGGGAAGCTCAAAAAGGACGCAGAGAGCTATCTGGGCGAGGCGGTCACCGAGGCGGTCATCACCGTGCCCGCCTACTTTACCGATGCCCAGCGCCAAGCCACCAAGGATGCGGGCACCATCGCGGGCCTTGAAGTGCGGCGCATCATCAACGAACCCACCGCCGCCGCGATGGCCTATGGCGTCGACAAGGAAGAGAGCCAGAAGGTGCTGGTATTCGACCTGGGCGGCGGCACGTTCGACGTGTCGATTCTCGACATCAGGGATGGCGTGATCGAGGTCAAGGCCACGGCGGGCAACAACCGCCTGGGCGGCGACGACTTTGACAAGTGCCTGTCGGATTGGCTGGCTTCGGAATTTAGACGGCAAAACAAGGTAGATCTCAACGGCAATACGGCCGCCGTGCAGCGCCTGAAGGAAGCGGCAGAACAGGCCAAAAAGGAATTGTCCAACACGGAAGTGGCGACGGTCACACTGCCGTATCTCGCGGAATCCGGCGGCACGCCGCTGCACTTGAACGCTACGATCACCCGGGCGAAGTTCGATCAGCTGACCGCCCATCTGGTGGAAGCCACCGCCGGACCCGTTCGCCAGGCGATGGAGGACGCGCACATTGCCCAGAGCGACATCGGCAAGGTGCTGCTGGTGGGCGGCTCCACCCGCATCCCCGCCGTGCAGGAGAAGGTGCGGCTGCTCACCGGCAAGCCCGGCTTCAAGGGCATCAATCCGGACGAGTGCGTGGCGGCGGGCGCGGCGCTGCAGGGCGGCGTGATGATCGGCGAGGTCACGGGGCTGTTGCTGCTCGACGTGACGCCGCTGTCGCTGGGCATCGAGACGCTGGGAGACGTGTGTACCCACATCATCGAGCGCAACACCACCATCCCGATCTCGAAGAGCCAGGTGTTCACCACCGCGGCACCTTTCCAGCCGGCGGTGGAGATCCATGTGCTGCAGGGAGAGCGGCCCCGAGCCAGCCAGAGAGCGATCTTGCGCTGAAGGAGCTCGTTGCCATTCGTGTCCTTTTTGCCGTTCTTGAAATCGCCGTCCAATTTGAGCTCTTTGTCAAAGGTCAGGTCGTTGAGGACGGCAATAATCCAAGTGCCGTTGGGGCCGATCGCTTTTTCAAAAGTGTCGTTGGCATTGACGATGGATGCCGAGGACACTGTATCGGCGGTCGGGGCAGCGGGAGCCGCGGTGGCGGCAGGAGTAGTGGCGGCGGGAGCTGGCGGACTTGGTGCGCAACCTGCCAATAGAACAAGTACCAGGCCTAGGATCACTGCCAAGGATAATGTCTTCTTCATGTTAACCTCCCATTTTATTATGCCATATAGAACTAACAGTATAACCAAGTCTATAAGGCCCTTTTTTGGGAACTCATCAATTACTAACCACCAATCCTGCAAAGGACGAAAAAGGCCTTAAGTAATAACAGTATTACCATGTTTGGCATTTCCGTCTGCCTTTTTCCGCTGCCGATTT
>JAEVZE010000357.1 GCA_023392395.1 Bacillota bacterium | reverse complement strand
GGTAAAGACAATGAAAATTCGCTTTGCGGCTTTTCATCGCATAAGAGGATCTGCGCGGGCCTGAAATCCTGCGGCATCCCGAGCGGCGGCTCGCTGACTTGTTTCCTTCACCAGTGTGCGCTCTTTTAGAAACCGCGTCCCGGCGCGCGGGGCCGCCGGGAACGATTGGTGAGTCAGCCAGATCCACAAAATCCACGATGAAACCCAAAGGTTTTTCTTTCATACACTTGTGCGTCCGGCGATTTTAACGTACAATAGAGGGTGTATGCTGTTTGATATAATGTAAGGGGGTGCTTGTATGAGCATCATGCAGGCGTTCTGGCTGGGGCTCGTGCAGGGTTTGGGCGAGTTCCTTCCGATCAGTTCCACGGGACATCTGGACCTGCTCCAGAAAATCTTCGGTTTTGCCAATCCGGCCGATTACATGACACTGGACATTCTGCTGCACGTGGGCACGCTGTTCGCGGTCGTCGTGGTTTATTGGAAGCGGTTGTGGGAGCTGATTCTCGGGCTCGCCCACCCGATCAAGAGCGGATTGTGGCTGCTGGTGATCGCGACGATCCCGGCGGTTATCGTGGCGCTGGTCTTTGACCCCGTTTTCACCACCGAGTCGCTGGGCTTTGAGTTCATGATCACCACGCTGATCTTGTGGCTGGCGGACCTGGTCGGCGGCGTGTCCTTCCAGACCAAGGAGGTCAAGTGGTACAACGCCGTGGTCATGGGCGTCATGCAGGCGGTGGCCATCCTTCCGGGCATCTCCCGCTCCGGCGCGACCATCTCCGGCGGCGTTGCCACGGGCCTTTCCAGAAAGCGCTCGACGGACTTCGCGTTCCTGATGTCCGTGCCCGCGATCCTGGGCGCCGTCGTATTCGACATGATGAAGAACGGCGGCGCGATCTTCAGCGGCGCGAAGGTTGCGGAGATGGGCGGCTGGCTGCCGCTGCTCGTCGGTATTATCACCAGCGCGGTCTTCGGGTTCCTTGCGATCAAGTTCATGCTGTCCATCGTGCGCCGCGTGCGGCTCACCTGGTTTGGCGTGTACACAGGGCTCTTGGGCATCCTGATCCTGCTGGATCAGTACGTCTTCCACAAATTCTTTTAGGAGCGTTGAAAATCCGCCGGGCGGCTTTTCAACGCGAAGGAGGAAACTCTGCGCGCGCCTGAAATCCCCTGGAATTTCGGGCGGCGCACTGGCGGTCGGTATTGTTTCCTCCACCAGTGTGCGCACTGGTTACAAAAACCGTTCCCGGCGCACAGGTCGCCGGGAACGATCAGAAGAATGGCCGGGTTTGTCAAAGATTTGATTTAAAGCCCTTCCGGCGCGGAAGGGCTTTCGTTTGCCTTAGTTTTCCCAGTATCTGACTTCCTCGGTGCCCGCCACGGCCTCGTCAATCAGCGCGTCGCACTCCAGCAGCGCCTCGGCCTTCTCGATGTCCTCCAGGTGGGGTTTCGTGGCCGGATGGCGCGGCGTGAACACGGTGCAGCAGTCCTCGAAGGGCAGGATGGAGGTCTCGTAGGTGCCGATGCGGGTCGCCATCTGGGTGATCTCCAGCTTGTCCAGCCCGATCAGCGGCCGGAAAACCGGCATATCCACCACCCGGTCGGTGACGGTGAGCGCCTCCATCGTCTGGCTGGCCACCTGGCCCAGGTTCTCGCCGGTGATCAGCGCAAGGCATCCGCGCCGCCGGGCCAGCTTTTCCGCGATGCGCATCATGAAGCGCCGCATGATCAATGTCCCGAACTCGTCCGGGCACTTCTCGTGAATCTCCATCTGAATGTGGGTAAAGGGCACGACGTCCACCGCCATGCCGCCGCCATATGCGCCCAGGATGCCCGCAAGGTCAATCACCTTCTGCTTGGCGCGCTCGCTGGTGTAGGGGAAACTGAAGAAGTGGATGGCCCTCAGCGTCACGCCCCGCCGCATGATCTGGTAGCCCGCCACCGGGCTGTCGATGCCGCCGGAGAGGAGCAGCGCCGCCCTTCCGCCGGTGCCCAGCGGCATGCCGCCCACCGCGATCGTTTCGCCGCAGTAGACATAGGCCTTGTCGCGGATTTCTACGCTGATCCGATGTTCGGGCTTGCGCACGTCCACCTTCAGGCCGGGATTGGCGTCCAGCACCCTGCCGCCCAGCTCCCGCCCCATCGCCATCGAATCCGGCTGAAAGTGCTTGTCGCTGCGCCGGGCCTCGATCTTGAACGTACCGGAGAGGGGCTGAGCGATCTCCACCACCGCCCGCGCGATGGCCTCATAGTCCTTTTCCAGTTCCTTGGCCATGCTGACCGAGTAGACGCCGAACACGCGGGCGACCTTCTCCGACACCGAGCGCATGTCGCTTGCGTCTGACACATAGATTCGTCCGTCGCTCAGCCACACATGGCCGCCCAGCGGCTTCACCGCGAACTTGATGTTTTCCACCAGTTTCCGGAAAAAATACGGGCGGTTCTGGCCCTTCAAATGGACTTCCCCGAACCGCACGAGCAACACGTCCCGCACGTTCATCGCCTCCAAAATTTTGACAGCACCGCATAGTGCGCGCCCGCGCGCGCCGCGGCATATTCGATTTCATCCTCCGTGGTATAAGGGGACAGGCTGAAGCGGATGGCGCACTCGGCTGCATCCGCTGGAATGCCCATCGCCAGCAGCACCGGGCTGACCTTGCGCTTCCTGGACGAGCAGGCAGAGCCGGTGGACACGTACACATGGTCGCCCTCCAGCGCGTGCAGCATCACTTCGCCGCGAACGCCCGGAAAGCCGACGTTCAATATGTGCGGCGCGCCCTCCTCCGGCGCGGGGCCGAAAGCGACTGCCTCGGGCGCTGCCTGCCGGATCGCCGTCCACAGGCGGAGCTTTTTCTCCCGAAGAATCGCCGTTACGCAGCCCAGCGCGCGCATCTCCTGGATGGCGTGATTTAGCCCCGCAATGCCCGGCGTGTTCTCGGTGCCGGACCTCAGGCCCTTCTCCTGTCCGCCGCCCAGCTGCCGCGGCTTAAACCGCGCCTTCGGGCCCGTCACCAGCGCGCCGATGCCCTTGGGGCCGTGCAGCTTGTGGCCGGACAGCGTGTAGAAGTCAACGTTTCGGGCGTCGAAGGGAAGCCTCAGGAATCCCTGAACGCCGTCCACGTGGATCAGCGCCTCGGGGGCAAGCGCGCGCACCCGAGAAACCAGTCTTGAAGCATCCAGCACCGCGCCCGTCTCGTTGTTGACCTGCATCGCGCTGACCAGCGAAGGGCCAAGCGCCAGCGCCTCGTCCAACGCGCCCCAGCCCAGCTGGCCCGCCCTGTCCACAGGGATCACCGTCACCTCGTGCCCCTGGGCGCGCAGCTCGTCAAAGGCGGCCAGCACCGACGGGTGCTCCGTCGCCGAAACCACCGCGCGGCCCGGCCCGCGCCGCGCGGCCATCGAACCCAGGATGGCCAGATTGTTGGCCTCGGTGCCGCCAGAGGTGAAGTACACGTTC
>JAEVZE010000220.1 GCA_023392395.1 Bacillota bacterium | reverse complement strand
ATCCTGAACCACATGCAGGTGGCGATCATGCTGGGCATGATCTTCATCATCAAGGAGTTCGGCCTGATCCTGGTCACCACCGCCGGCGGCCCAGGTACCCGCTCCTACACGCTGCCCTTCTACGTGTACAAGATCGTGTTCAGCGCCAACAACGTTGGCCGCGCCGCGACGGTGGCGGTTATCACGGTGCTGATCACGCTCCTGGCGGTGCAACTGCTCTACCGCGCGATCAAGAAACGTCGCGCGCTGTATGATTAGGAGGGACGCGACATGACAAACCAGTATCGCTCCATCCAGGACGTCAACCGGTCGATCCGCAACAGGGCGCTCATCAGGAAGATCCTGCTGGGCATCGTGTGCTACGGCTTTGGCCTGATCTACTTCTTCCCCATCCTCTACATGTTCCTGACCGGCTTCAAGACGGAGATGCAGGCGGTCAACCCTGCGCTGTTCTTTAAACCGACGCTGGTCACCTTCGAGAAGGTGCTCAGAGATCCGGACATGATGCTCTACCTGAACAACTCGGTTTTCCAGGTGATCGGAAGCACGCTGGTCTGCCTGCTTCTGGGCGTACCCGCGGCGTTCGTGCTGCAGTTTGGCAAGTTTAAAAAGGCCAGCACCAACGATAGCATGTACCTATGGTTCATCACCACCATTCTGCTGCCGCCGGTGGCTGTGTTGGTCCCGCTGTACCTGACGTTTAACGCACTGCAACTGCACAAGACGCTCCTGGGGCTTCTGATCATTTACGTCGGTTTCCATCTGCCGCTGGTGGTGTGGATGGTGCACTCATTCCTTGCGGACATCCCGGCTTCGCTAATTGAGGCCAGCGAAATCGACGGCTGTACCCGAAGCCAGCAATTGACCAAGGTGGTCGTGCCGCTGGCGCGCACCGGCATCATCACAGCGGGCCTACTCGTGGCGGTGTTCATCTGGAACGAATTCTTCCTGGGGTTCAACCTGACCACCAACCAGACGGCGACGCTTCCTGTCTATATGGCCAGGTTCCGGGAGCAGCAGGGCCAGTTTACCGCGCAGTTGTCCGCCTCGTCCACCATTTCGGTGCTACCCGCGGTGCTGCTGGGCTGGCTGACGCAAAAATCACTGGTTAAGGGGTTGACGATGGGCGCCGTCAAGGGGTAATATGGCAAAGAGCGGGCATTACCCGCGACATACAGGAGGACAACATGAAAGCGGCTGTATACTATAAAAAGAACGATGTGCGCGTGGTGGATATCCCGATTCCGGAGATTGGCGATCAGGACGTACGCATCCGGGTCAAGTTCTGCGGCGTGTGCGGCACCGACCTGCACATCTTCCACGGCGATGGCGGCGCGGCGCCGGTGCCTGAGGGCACGGTGATCGGGCACGAATTCTCCGGCGTGGTGGACGCGGTGGGCGCAAAGGTGACCAAGTTCAAGCCCGGCGACCGGGTGTCGGTGGACCCCAACGAAGTGTGCGGCGAGTGCTACTTCTGCATGAACGGCAAGGCGCACTTCTGCACCCACATGAAGGGCTACGGCACCACCTACCCCGGCGGCTTTGCCGAGTACGCGGTGGTGCCCGAAAAGCAGGTCTATCATCTGCCGGATGGTCTGTCCTTTGAGGCGGGTTCCCAGTCGGAGACGCTGTCCTGCTGCATCAACGGCATCGACCTTTGCCGCCTCAAGGCTGGCGCGAACGTTCTTGTCATTGGCGCGGGCCCGATCGGCCTGATGATGCTGCAGCTGGCGAAGATGGCCGGCGCGGGAAAGCTGATCGTCAGCGAGCTGGTACCCGAAAAGCAGGCGCTGGCGAAAAAGCTGGGCGCAGACATCGTGATCGATCCCTCCAAGGAGGACATCCGCGAGGCCATCGATCGCGCCTGTGAGAACCTGGACTGCGTGATCGAGGCGGCGGGAACGCCGTTCACCCAGAAGCAGGCAATCGAGCTGGCGGGCAAGTGCTGCACGGTGATGCTGTTCGGCCTGGTGGCGCCGGAAACCGAGATCATCGTCAAGCCCTACTCAATCTTCCAGCGGGAGCTGACCATCGTCTCCTCCTTCATCAACCCCTACACCTTCACCCGAAGCGTACGTCTCCTGGGCCAGAAGCGGGTTGTGATGGATGACATCATCACCGACATCGTGCCGCTCGAGGACATCGAGCGCGTGTTCACCGATTCCTCCTTCCGCAAGCGCGGCAAAGTCCTGATCAAGATGGCAGACTAAGGCGATGAAAAATCCCAGGGATTTTTCATCGCGAAAGAAGAAGTCTGCGCGGGCCTGAAATTCCGAGGAATTTCCGGGCGGCCCACTGACTGAAGAATGTATTTTCGCCACCAATGTGTGCACCGGTGGCGAAAATACATTCCCGGCGCACAGGTCGCCAGGAACGATTGGAAAGTACGGTGAATTTGTCAACAGCTTGACCCCGGGACGGCCTAGCCGCCCCCGGGGTTTTTCTATCTGGTGTTTCCGCCGCCCGGCGACAGTTCGCCCGAGCACTCTAGGATCAATTTCCGCAGCGGCTCGTACTTTTCGAAGAACACGGTGATGAAATCGCCCTTTTGCGCCTGGGCCATCGCAGCCTTTAGCGCCTCCGGCTCCGAAAGCACCACTTCCACATCGCCCGCCTCTTCGCGCTGCGCGGCGCTTTTCAAGATGTTTGCTACCTCCCCTGGCGCGCGGCCGCGGAGATCTTTGTCTTCTTTCACGATCAGCTTGTCAAAGTGCCTGGCGCACAACGCGCCAACCTGGCCGATCGCCTCGTCCCGACGGTCGCCCGGCACGCCGATCACGCCCACCAGTCTCCCGGCGTCCTGTCCCTCCAGGAACCGGATCACCTGCTCATACCCCGCCACGTTGTGGCCGTAGTCCAGCATCACCTTATAATCGTTCACCGCAAAGATGTTGAACCGGCCGGGGTTGTCCTTCTCATCCGGCTGGAAACCGGTCAGCGCATCCCGGATGCGCGCGTCCGGCACGTTCAGAGCGATTAGCGCCGCCGCCGCTGCCATCCCGTTTTCGATGTTGCAGGCCGCCTTTCCTCCGTAGGCGATGGGGATCGCCCCGGTGGCCACGATGGGCCGCGCCGCGCCGCCTTCATAGGCTGTGATCTTGTTGCCCTTCAGGCAGATTGCGCGGCCGCCCCGCGCGATGTGTTCCGTCACTCTGGGATTCTTCTCATCCTTTGCGAAGAAAATGATTCCGCACCGCGCCCGGTCGATGAAGTATTGCACCATCGGGTCGTCCGCGTTGAGCACCGCCCAACCGCCGGGCTTCACCGCCTCCACCACCAGCGCTTTGACGTTGGCGATGTCCTCAATTGTCTCGAGCCCGTCCTGCCCCAGATGGTCGTCCGAAACATTGGTCACAACCGCCACGTCCGCAAGGTCATAGCCCAACCCGCGCCGAACGATGCCGCCCCGTGCGGTCTCCAAGACCGCTGCCTCTACCTGGGGATGCGCTAGCACCGCGCCCGCGCTG
>JAEVZE010000112.1 GCA_023392395.1 Bacillota bacterium | reverse complement strand
AGCCTGCGCGGACCTGAAATTTCGAGAAGTTTCCGGGTGGCTCGCTGACCAGAGGTATTGTTTCTTCTCCCAGTGTGCGCATTGGGAGAAGAAATACATTCCCGGCGCGCTGGTCGCCGGGAATGATTTAAAAGAACGAACGGGTTTGTCAGCAGAGAAGGCCTTGCGGACAAACGTCCCGAGGGGATGCTTGAGTCCGTCAAAGCGGGGAATCCTGTTGACGGATCACAGTTGGCGGCCTGTGACCGCCAACCTTTTTTCAAGGAGGCAACATGGCATTTGACCGGGTGGATCGCATTTCCGAAGAGGTGCGGCGCGAACTGGATAAGATTTTACGGGAGGACATCAACGATCCGCGCATCGGCGGTACATATTCCATCGTCCGCTGCGAGGTGACGAGGGATTTACGCTACTGCAAGGTGCGTGTGAGCGTGCTCGAGCCCGAAAAGCGCAAGGGCATGATGGAGGCGTTGAAGAAGGCCTCCGGCTTCATCCGCCGCGAATTGGGCAAGCGGGTGGACCTTCGCTACACCCCCGAACTGATCTTCGAACTGGATACCAACATTGAGTATGCGGACAAGATCAACCGGCTGCTGAAAGAGGAGGAAACCCATGGCGACGATCCCCGAACTGGCAGCGTGGATTGAGGCTAGGGACAATATCGCGGTGGTGGCCCACGTGTCGCCGGACGGGGATACGCTTGGCTCCGGCCTTGCGCTGGTCCGGGCGCTGACGAAGTTTGGAAAGCGGGCGGTGCTGGTCAGCCAGGATAAGGTGCCCCACATGTACCAATTCCTGCCGGGCATCGACCAGGTGTGTGCGCCGGGCGCGCTGCCGTTTGAGCCCGCGTGCCTTCTTTATGAGGACGTGGCCGCCTACGACCGCGCGGGCGACAAGGGCGCTCTCTCCCGCGTCACGGACACCGCGCTGATCGATCACCACGCCACCAATCCCTGCTTTGCGGGGCTGTGCGTCATCGACGAGTTGGCTTCCGCCACTGGCGTGATCGCGCTCAGGCTGATCGACCTTCTGGGCATCAAGCTGGACAGCGAAATGGCGCTGACTTTGTACACCGCCATCGCCACCGACACCGGCAACCTCAGCTATTCTAACACCACCGCCGAGGCGGCGCTGGGTATCGCTCGGTGTCTGGAAGTCGGCTTTGACGTGGAGGACGCCAGCCGGCGCCTCTTCAGGCTGCGCACCCGCCCGCGCACGATGCTGTTGGGCATGGCGCTGTCGGCGGTCGAGTTCTTCTGCGAGGGGCGCATCGCCGTGACTCGGATCAGTTCGCTGATGTACGAGGTCTGCGGCGCGACGTACTCCGACACCGAGGGCGTGATCAACTTCCTGATCGAGACTGAGGGCGTCGAAGCCGCCATCGTGGCGGAGGAGCGGGGCGTGTTCAACACCAAGTTCTCGCTGCGCTCGGCCGGCAAGATCGACGTGGGCGACGTGGCCCACTTCTTCAACGGAGGCGGCCACAAACAGGCGGCTGGCATGACCATCCACCTGCCGCTGCATGAAGCAACGGACGAGGTTATCACCAAGATCTGCTCGGAGCTGAACGATTAAGCCCGTGCGAAATCAAGAATGTGTTTTCATCGAGAGGGCGAAGGCCCTCTCGTCATTCTCCCAGGATAAAATGGACGGTCGCGCGTCGAGCGCGCAGGGGTTTTGATGGACGGATTTATCAACCTTCTCAAGCCGCCGGGCATGACCTCGTCGGACGCGGTGGTGCGGGTGCGCAGGCTTTTACCGCGAGGCACCCGCGTGGGCCACGGAGGCACGCTGGACCCGGACGCCGCGGGCGTACTGCCGGTCTGCGTCGGCCGCGGCACGAGGCTGTTCGACTACCTGATTGACAAGCGGAAGACCTACGTTGCCGAGGCATGTCTGGGCGTCGAGACAGATACCCAGGACGCCACCGGCGCCGTCGTCGCGCGCGCCGAAGTCCGCGTGAGCGAGGGCGACATCCGCGCGGCGATGGAAAAACTCACCGGCGACATCCTGCAGGTGCCGCCCATGTACTCCGCCGTCAAGCGGGACGGGCAGCGCATGTACGACCTGGCCAGAAAGGGCGTGGAAGTGGCACTGGAACCCCGCCATGCCCGGGTGGACGCCTTCGAGTATCTGCGTGCCACCGGACCGGACCGGTTTCTGGTTCGCATCGCCTGCGGCAAGGGCGTGTACGTGCGAACGCTTCTCCACGACATGGGGAGGATTCTGGGCTGCGGTGCGCACATGGCGTTTCTTTTGCGCACCCAGGCGGGCGCGTTTGGCATCGAAAGCTCCGTGACGCTGGAGGAACTTGCAAAGGGCGTGGAAGCGGCGCTTTTGCCGCTGGATGCGCCGCTGATGCACCTTCCCGAAGTGCATGTTCAGCCCAACAGCGGACGCTGGCTGCTAAACGGCAATCCCGTGTCCTTCTGCGATCTGGACCGGGTTCCGCCGTTGCACGAGCCGCTGCGCGTCTATCTGAACGGAGCCCTTACGGCCATCGCCCAAGCGGATGACGACAGCTGGCTCAGGGTACGCGCGATGCTCGCCGGTCCGCCGGAATAACGCGGCATTCCCGCGCGAAAAGCGTTGCGGCATTCTCCGGCCCGACGTGAAACCCTACAAATTTGAGGGAAAATCGCCCGGACACAAGTTGAAACGCCGGGCGATTTTGTGTTATAATTGTCGAAAATCATAGAAATTACGAAAGAGGGAAGCCGGAACATGCTGAATGGACGGGCCGTCCTGGCGGCGTTTGCCGTGGCTTTATGCTGCTTCTGTGCGGCGCGGGCGGACGTCGGCGACGTGTCCTACGGCCCTTGGTCCGAGTGGGGCGATCAACCCATCGAGACCCGGACCGACCTGTTCGTGGAGACGCGCTCGGTAACCACGCCGGTGATGCGAAGCACCTGGCGCTACACCCGGTACCAGGCGCAGGGGAAGCAGGGCATGCGCTACGCGGCGACCGATTCCGGGCTGTCCGGCGCGGTTAAGGAAACCATTGAACTGGAAAAGCCGCTGGAGAAGCTGGGCGAGCGCGGCGGCTATACCGTCTACCAGGACGAATGGTTCAACGAAATGGAGATCGTCGCCGTCGACCGCCTTGAGACGTTGGCGCAGTACCGTGCCCGGGAGATTTTCTTAGCGGCCTGCGCCATCCGACCTACAGCGCTGATCGCGGAGGCGGGGGAGCACGTGCAACTGGGCATTGACTTATTGGACCCTGGCGAGTACAGCCTGACCAGCGAGAAACCGGAGGTTGCCTCGGTCAGCCAGCAGGGGCTGTTGTCCGCGCTGACGCCGGGGCGTACCCGCATCACGCTCATCTACAAAGGGCAGACCGCCCCCTGCGACGTATTGGTGATCGCCCGGCGCGAAGCGCTGGAGGAGGGCGCGGCCGCGCTCCGGCTCTCCGGCACGAATCTGACCGTCCGCTACGACGCGGGCCGGAAGGAGGTAACCGGGCTGAAGCTGTCCGAAGAGGCGGAGGGGAACAAGATAGACCCCGAGGCGCGCTTTCTGATCGACGATGCGGACGGCGACATTTTTTCTCTGCGCGCGCTGTGCCCGCGCATCGGTTATCTGGCCGCGCCGCTTTCGGACGACGGAGGCGTGCAGGAGGGGCAGGCGCAGGTGCTGCTGCTCAAGCAGATTCTGGACCGGCAAAAGGAGATCGAGCGGCTCAAAGCGCAAAAAACAAAGCTCCAGGCGGGCGGCGCGCCCACCGCGCAGCCGGAAGAGGATGCCGGGGAAACCGCGGAGTTCGTGGACGCGGGAAGCGCTTCCTACCGCTTCCGTGCCGTCAAAATGCCGGAGGGCGACCTGATCCTGTGCCTGCAGGCGGATTCTTCCTACGCGCTGGCCGCATCCAAGGCGGAGGCGGGCGCGGGGCTTGCCATCGAGAAACTGAACCTGGACGACCCGAGGCAGCGCTGGACGCTGGCGAAGGAAAAGAGCGATGTGACGAAGGACGCGGTATGGCGGCTGCCGGTCGGGGACAACAGCTTCTGCCAGATCACCGACGACTTCAAGACCATGGCGCGGGATGACGACAAGCACGATGGCGTCGATTTCTCACCCGTGGGCGACGAGCACGTGCTGGCGGTGGCCGCGGGCCGTGTGGTGCGCGTGGACGACCGCTGCACCCACGACT
>JAEVZE010000063.1 GCA_023392395.1 Bacillota bacterium | reverse complement strand
GAGAAGAGCACCCGCCCGTTCCTGCGCACCAGTGAATTTTTGTGGCAGGAAGGGCATACCATCCACGCGACCGCCGAGGAAGCGCAGGATGAGACCCTGCAGATGCTGGAAATCTACCGCGAGTTCGCCGAAAACGTGCTGGCGCTGCCCACCTTCGTCGGCCAGAAGTCCGACAAGGAGAAATTCGCGGGCGCCCGCGCCACCTATTCCATGGAAGCCATGATGCACGACGGCAAGGCGCTGCAGGCGGGCACTTCCCATAATTTCGGCACCAACTTCGCCGAGGCGTTCCAGATTCAGTACCTGAGCAAGGACGGGCAGTTGGAGTACGTGCACGAGACCAGCTGGGGTACCTCCACCCGCATGATCGGCGCGATCATCATGACCCACGGCGACGAGCGCGGCCTGAGAATGCCGCCAAGGGTTGCGCCGGTCCAGGTGGTCATCCTGCCCATCGCGCAGCACAAGGAAGGCGTACTGGAGAAGGCGAAGGCGCTGGCAGAGGAACTCAAGAAGGCGGGCCTTCGCGTCGAGCTGGATGACCGGGACACCTACTCCGCGGGCTGGAAGTTCAACGAGTGGGAAATGAAGGGCGTGCCGGTGCGCCTGGAGCTGGGGCCCCGGGATATCGAAAACGGCGTCGCTACCATCATGCGCAGGGACACCTTGGAGAAGTCCACACTGCCGCTGGATGGCATCGCGGACGCGCTGAAGGCGCTGCTGGACGACATCCACATGACGCTCTACCGCCAGGCCGACGAGTTCCGCATGAGCCACACTTACACCGCCGTGGACATGGACGAATTGACCAAGGGCGTTCAAGACGGCTTCGTGAAGGCCGCCTGGTGCGGCGAGCAGGCCTGCGAAGACAAGATCAAGGAGCTGACCAACGCCACCTCCCGCAACATGCCCTTTGATCAGAGCGGCATGCCGTCGGACAAATGCGTGTGCTGCGGAAAGCCCGCCACAAAGCTGATGTACTTCGCAAAAGCGTACTAAAACCCGCGCCGTAGTCATAAACTCCCGTGCGCTTCGCATGGGGGTTTTGTCTATGAAAAGAGCCGTGTTGTTCCTGATTTTGGCGCTGCTGCTCTGCTGGTTGCCCCACCTTTCCGTTTTCGACGGAGAGGACCGGATGCTGCTGGCCCGCACGATCTCTGGCATGGCCGAAACCGAGCCGGAGGAGGTGGCCAGGATGATCGGCGAGGTGGCGCTGAACCGCGCCGCCGATTCGCGCTTCCCCTCGGATCTTCGCTCGGTGCTGGACGACTTTCGCCAGTTCCGAAGGAGCAGCATCGCGTCCGAGCGTTCGCTCAAGCTGGCCGACAGGCTATTAAAGGGCGAGCGCCTGCTCGCGCCCGATATGTTCTACTTTGAAAAGCGCGAAGGCGGGTATGCGTTTTACGGCGGTTGACAGGCGTGATATAATAGATCGGATTACAACCTGAACGAAGAGGGTGTCAAAGTGCCCGAAAAGCGCGACCGGACCTTTCAAACAACCCTGTATGTGACGCTCATCATCTTCGCGAGCAAGGCCGTCGGCTTTGCCCGCGAAATGTTCCTTGCCAATTACTTCGGCACCAACCCTGAGGCCGACGCCTACAACGCCGCGTACAGCCTGCTTTATCTTCCGATTCTGCTTTTGACCTCGATGATCACCTCCACGATGGTGCCGCTCTACATCGACGCCCGCGCAAACGGCGGATTCAAGCGGGCCAACCGCTTCGCGTCGAACGCGCTGAACATGTTCTCGCTGTTCGCCGTAGCGCTGAGCGCCCTGATGATGGTCTTCTCCCAGCCGCTGATTCATCTGATCTATCCGGGGTACGATCAGGCGCGCCTCAGCATGGCGGTCCTCATGACCCGCATCATGATGCCGTCGATGGTGTTCGTGGTGATGTCGATCATGCTCTCGTCGGTATTAAACGCCACCAAGCACTTCATCGCAGCGCAAATGACCGGCTTCGCGCTGAGCTTTGGCATGATCGCGTCGACGGTGGGCTTTGCGCCCCGCTATGGCATCAATGCCTTGGCCTGGGGCGTAGCCGCCGCGGGCGTGCTGCAGGTATTGGTTCTGCTCCCCGCGCTGCGCAAGGACTTTCGATATTCGCCGATTCTCAGGCCCAAGGACCCGAGGTTTGTGAAGGTGTTGACGCTGGGTGTTCCGGCGCTTTTGTCGATGGCGGTCACCGAGGTCAGCCATATCGTGGACCAGACGATCGGCTCCGGGCTCAACGAGGGCGACGTATCGTCGATGGCCTACGCGTTCCGGCTGATTACCGTCATCACTGGCGTCATCGGCGTGCCGATCACGACGGTCATGTTCTCGCGCATGAGCGAAAAGGCGGCCGCCAAGGATGGGCGGGGCATCATTGACATCGTGGTGCAGTGTGTTGAAGTGCTCCTGATGGTGCTACTGCCGATCGTCGTGCTCGGCTGCGTGCTTTCTAAGGACATCATCCGCCTTTTGTACATGCGCGGCGCGTTCGACGAGCAGTCGATGCTGGTGACCAGCGGCGTGTTCTTTACGTTCCTCCTGGGCGTGGTCAGCTTCTGTGTGGCGGACTTCCTGAACCGGGCGTTCCATTCGATGAAGAAAACGAAGATCACGATGGGGGTCTCGCTGTTCGTGATGACCACCAACGCCGCGCTGAGCTTCGTATTTTCGCGCTTCATCGGTGTCAACGGCCTGGCGCTGGGCACGGTGATCTCCAGCTACATGGGCACGGCGACGCTGTTTACGCTGCTTCGAAGGCAGCTTGGCCCCCTGGGCCTTAAGACCGTCGCGGTGGAGCTGGGCAAGATGCTTCTCTCCGCGGGCGTGGCGCTGGCGGTTGCATGGTTCCTAAGCCGGTTGATGGGCGGGCGGAACGACACCCTCCAGGTGCTGCTCCGGCTGATCGCGTCAGGTGGCGGAGGGCTATTGATCTACATGGGCGGGCTAAAGCTCATGCGCGCGCGGCAGCTAAGTGCTTTGAAATTGATGCTGAGGAGAAAATAATGCGGTACAAAGGCATATTCATCGACGCGGACGACACGCTGTTTGACTTTCAGGCAGGCGAGCGCGTCGCCGCCGGACGAGTGCTGGAGTTTTTGAGGATATCCGATCCCGGCGCGCTGGCGGTATACAGTGAGATCAACGCTACGCTGTGGCGCGACCTGGAAAAGGGCTTAACCACTCAGGCAAAGCTGAAGGTACGGCGCTTTGAACTGCTGATGCAGCGCTACGGCGTCGAGGGCGACCCTGCCGCTGCGGCGGAATTCTACGTGGAGGCGTTGTCGGAGCAGTCCATGCTGCTGCCAGGGGCATTGGAGGCGGTGGAGCAAATCGCGGACGCGCTGCCGGTTTCCATTGTGACCAACGGCATCTCCCGCGTGCAGCGGGAGCGGATGAGTCGCTCGCCGCTGAAAAATCTGATCCGGGACTTTGTGGTCTCAGAGGAGATCGGTTTTGCCAAGCCCGATCCGCGGGTGCTGGAGATTGCGCTTTCAAACCTCGGCGTCGCCCCGCGGGACGCGCTGATGGCGGGCGATGGCATTGCCGACATGCGCTGCGCCCAGAACGCCGGGGTGGACGGCTGTTGGCTCAACCCTGGCGGCAAGGCGCTGCTGAGGGACCTCATACCCAAGTACGAGATCGACTGCATCGCGCTGCTCCCGGCCATTGCACTGCAATAGAGGGGCATTGAAATCCGCTTGGCGGCTTTCAAGGCATAGAAAGTAAAGTTGCGTGCGCCTGAAATTCTTTGGAATTTCCGGGCGGCGCACTGAAAGCTGTTGTTTCATTGACCAGTTCCACACTGATCAATGAAACGCGTTTCCTGCGCGCAGGTCGCCGGGAAGATTTGAAGGAACGATATGACCGCAGTATGAAGCGCAGTCTGCCATATGGCACACTGCGCTCTCTTTATATCTTTTTCGAGGGTTCCAAGGGGATTCAATCCCCTTGGCAGGGGTCCGGGGGCGGAGCCCTCGGCGTTCCCCCGCACTCCCTTATGACTTCGCCCAGGTCTTGAACTTCTCCATGGCCTCTTGGATCGACGGCGGCGGCAGGCGGCGCGCAAGACGGGCGTAGGAGACCTTGCCGGGCTCCGTCATTTCGTACAGGCGGTCGGCGATGCGCTTGGCGTTGTCGAGGTTTCGATACTCCCGTTGGGAGCGCGAGATCTCGCGAAGCCTGTGCCCGCCATCGGCCAGGAGCGCGCCGATGATGGCCGGCGCAGACTCCGGGTTTTCGCACAGCGCGGCCAAGTTGTGGGTGGTCATGACCGCCGGATTGTCCGCTTCCTGGCCGGGGAGGCTCCCGGTGATCAGGATGGGCACGTTCATCACCACGGCCTCCATCAGCGTGTTGGGGCTGGCCCTCGCGATCACCAAGTCGCTTTGCGCCATCAGATCCTGCATGGCATCCACGAAACCGTGGACCACCACGCGTCCCTTGTACTTGGGCAGCAGGCACTCCTCGAGCGCTTTTTTGACCTTGGCGTTCCGGCCGGTGACGATGTCCAGCGTGCAGTCCACGTTCTGGAGTAGTTGCACCGCGAAGCTCTTGAGATTCCCGGTGCCCTCGCCGCCCGACATCAGAAGGCACTTGAGCGGCCGGCCCGGCTGGTATTCCTGATGCGTGGAAACCCTTGCGGCGTCGCAGAAGCGCGCGCGGGTCGGGAAGCCGATGATTTCCAACTTCTCCGGCGGCATGCCATGCATATTGACCGAGGTGTCGTAAGCCTCGGGCGTCGGGCAGATGGTGAGCGTGGCGCGGGGGTCGCACCAGCTGCGGTGAATGTTGATGATGTCCGCCTGCAGGCCCACGAAGGGCACGTCCAGCCTGTACCGGGCCAGCAGGGTAAGCACGCTGCCGTTGAAGAACGGGTGCACCGTCAGGATCAGGTCGGGCGCGAAAGCGCGCAAGCGCCGCATGAAGCGCTGGTAGATCATTGCGGCAAACAATTCTTCCATCGGGTTGTAGCTGGAGCGGTTGGACATCTGAAAGAACCAGTCGTAGAGGGTTTTCGCGTTCTGGGTGATCGGGCCGTACATCTTGGATGCGCTGACGCCCGCCTTGCCGATCAGCTCGAAGCCGTCGATCACCTGGTATTCCACATCGGGATGCTTGGCGAGCTGCTCGCAGATCGCCTCACAGATGCTCTTGTGGCCGTGACCGGTGTAATTGGAGCTGAGGATCATGATCCTTTTCACAAAAGATCGACCTCCGTTGCTTATTTGTCAGCGGGAATATCGCCTACGCCGTCCAGCACGTAGCTGGGGCGGTAGGGATAGAGCGAGATCGACTCGCGGGTGGTCACGCCGGACAGCACCAGCACGGTTTCCATCTGGGCCTCGATGCCCGCCACGATGTCGGTGTCCATCCGGTCGCCGACGATGACGGTGTCCGCCGAGTGGATGCCCAGCCGCTTCTGCGCGGTGCGCATCATCAGCGGGTTCGGCTTGCCGATGAAGTAGGCTTGCTTGCCGGTGGCCATCTCGATGGGGGAGACCAGCGCGCGGGTGGCCGGCGCGATGCCGGACTCCACCGGCCCGGTCACGTCCGGGTTGGTGCCGATGAGCTTGGCGCCTTTAAGCACCAGCTGCACTGCCTTCAGGATCTTGTCGTAGTTGTAGTTGAACGTCTCGCCCACCACTACGTAGTCCGGGTTCACATCGTTCATGGTGAAGCCGGCGTCGTACAGCGCGGTGATCAAGCCGGGTTCGCCGATCACGTAGGCGCTGCCATCCGGGCACTGGGAGGACAGGAAGCTGGCCGTCGCCAGCGCGCTGGTGTAGAAATGGCTCACGTCCACATGTAAGCCCATCCTGAACAGCTTCTGCTGCAGCTCCCGCGGCGAGCGCTCGGAGGAGTTGGTCAGGAACAGGTAGTTTTTGTGATTTTCTTCCAGCCAATCGATGAATTTCTTGACGCCGGGCAGCAGCATATTGCCGTGATAAATCACGCCGTCCATGTCGCAGATGAAGCCCTGCTTGGCGCGGAGGCTCTCCATGGTTTCAACACCCCGGTTTTCTATTTTGCTCTTTCGCCTGAATTGTAAATCCTTATTTCATTATAGCGTATTTTGGCTGGTTTGAAAAGAGAAACCAGCCCGAAGAGGCGTCAAATCTGGTATAATGCTCTTTGGAGGTGCCGAATCTTGTCTGAACGGAAGTTTTCGTTTGAACCGGTGTGGTCGGAGGATGCGCGGCTGCTCATTTTGGGCACCATGCCCAGCGTCCAGTCGCTTGCGCAGGGCTTCTACTACGCGCACCCGCGCAACGCCTTCTGGCCGCTGATGTTCGATCTGCTGGGCGAAGCGCCGTCCGCGGACATCGCGGTGAAGCGGCGGCTTTTGATCAGTCACGGGATCGCGCTGTGGGATGTGGCCGAGTCCGCCATCCGGCCCGGATCGCTGGACAGCGCCATCCGGGAAGCACTTCCCAACGATATTCCGGGGCTGCTACAAAAGTGCCCGGGAATTGACAAAGTGCTGCTTAACGGGACCACCGCGTTTTCGCTGTACCTTCGGCTCGTGCCGCCGCAGGGCATCGAATGCGCGCTGCTGCCGTCCACCAGCCCGGCCAACACCATGTCCTATGAAAAGAAACGCGCCGCGTGGGCGGTGCACATTCCAGGGCGTTGAAAATCCGCAAGCGTCTTTTCAACGCGGAAGGAAGAGGCACTGCGTGAGCCTGAAATTCTCTGGAATTTCCGGGCGGCTCACTGACCGAAGGTATTTTTTCCTCAACCAGTGTGCGCACTGGTTGAGGAAACACGTTCCCGGTGCACGGGTCGCCGGGAACGATTGGAAACAGCGACGGCGCCTGGGCGGCGCACATTCCCCCAAAGGAGGGGCCATGAAAAAACTGTTTTTGGACAAGAGCGGCGCGCTGCGCCGCGGAGTCAAGCTGACGCTGGCGC
>JAEVZE010000482.1 GCA_023392395.1 Bacillota bacterium | reverse complement strand
TCCCGGCGGTTCCCCGGTGTTCCCTAGTAAATTACGATCTTACAGCCGGGCTTCAGCGCCTTGAGAATCTTGACCATCACACTCTCCGGCACCGCCACGCAGCCTGCGGTGTACTTGCTCCCGCCGGTGCAATGCAAGAAGATACAGGAACCCTTGCCCGCTGTGCCCGACGCGTTGTAGTCGATGAACGCGCCATAGTTGTACACGCCTTTGTAGCTGATCAGGTATTCGTCGCTCTTGGTGCGCGCCCGGTCGGTGACCCGGGTATCGATCAGCTGGTTGTAATATTTCGAGCCCGACGTGCCGCACCAGTAGTGGTACTTGGTCACTTTGACGTAGTCCAGGTTGGTACCCGGGTTGGATTTGATGCCAAACGGCGTCTTCAGGTTGAAGGTGCCTGTCGGCGTCTTCTTGTCGCCTTCCTTGGTCTTGCCGATGCCATTCTTGCCCACGTAGGCGGAAGAGGACAGGGTCTGCCGCCACACGCCGTCCGCGTCCTTTTCATGCATGGTCAGCGTGGCGCTGGAGCCGCTCTTGTACTTTACGACCACCATCTGGTCGCAGGCGCTGGCCGCGGGCAACTGGGCGGCGAAGCTCTCTCCGGTGGACAGGGTAGGGAAGGTGACCGACTTGCCCGAAAGGCTGACGGACACTGCGCCGTCAGGATAGCCCTTCCCGGCGAGCGTTGAAGCCGACGCGGTCTTATAGTCCGCGCCCAGCAGCTTCAAAACAGAAAGGTCGGCCATCAAAAGGCCGCTTTTCAGGTAGACCGCGGCCTTGAGCGATTTTTTCTTGCCGTTCACCTTGGCGTAGGCGTAGCCGGAGCACACCGCCACGCGGGCCTTGTTCGGCCCCTCCATATACAGCACTTTGCCGCTATTGTCCGCCGAGTATTCGATGGACAGCGCGTCGCACACCGTCTGGAGCGGGATGGTCAATAGCGAACCGGTTTTCCCGACGTAGCCGGTGGTCGACGACAGCGCCACCTTTTTGCCGCTTACGATCAGAGAATATTTGCTCAGAGTGGTCGCGGCGCTGGCCGGGACCGCCAGGATCAGAATCAGCGCCACCGCCGACTGAAACATTTTGCGCACAAAAAATCCCCTCCTGTGATGATTATACCACGGGAGGGGCAACCTGTAAATAGAGTGTGACAGAAGTATTACAACGTGAAACAATTGGCAGGCGCGTTCCTCAGAACCCCGCGTACAAAAAGCCGGAGAACAGATCGCCGCCCAGCACGCCGAAGATCAGCACCACGTACAGTAGCCCCAGGCTGACGGCGTACTTGAGTGGCAGCCATAGCGCGTCGAACCGGTCCAGGAGCGCCTCGGGCTTGCCCAGCCGCTCGATCAGCAGCATGAAAACGGAGAGCGCCAACGCCATCAGGAAATGGTAGTGCGTGGTTGCGATGGTGCCCGCCGGAAATAGCGAAAGGCCGTTCATAGCGTTTCCACCCAGCGCGCCACGCAGCACCTGTAGCGCCTGGGGCAGCGTTTCGGTGCGGGAGAAGGCGCGGATCAGCGTCAATAGCAGGAACGTGCGGATCACCTGAAAGGCATGGAAGCCGCGGCTCTCCGGGCGGATGTGAAGCCTTGCCAGCGTCTTTTGCTGCCAGGGCTCCGTGACCAGTGAAACCGTAATCGCAAGGCCGTTCAATAGGCCCCATAACAGGAAATTCCAGGTCGCGCCATGCCACAGGCCGGTCAGCGGCCACACGGCGGCAAGGCCCATCAGCGCCGGCAGAAGCTTGGCTGGCCGCACCTTGCCCTCTTTGCGTTTTTTCCGGCTCCACTTGGTCGCAAGGCCCGACACCGAGATCGGGTAGAATACGTAGTCCTTGAACCACGCGCCCAGCGTGATGTGCCAGCGCCGCCAGAAGTCGGACACCGAGCGGGCGGCCAGCGGATTTTCAAAGTTCTCGGGCAGCGTCAGCCCCAGGATGCTGCCCGCGCCCAGGATCATGTCCATGTAGCCGGAGAAGTCGGCGTAGATCTGGATCGAGTAGGCGCACAGCGCGATCAGCATCACCGGCGCGCCTTGGTGGGTGGGGTTCGCCAGCGCGGACTGCACGTACTCGCCCAGCCGGTCGGCGATGACCGCCTTTTTCATGAGGCCCCACAACACGCGCACCGCGCCCCGGCGCAGCCGGTCGTAATCAAAGGAAAGCGGCGCGCGGAGCTTGGACCCCATGTCGTCGTAACGGGTGAACGGGCCTTGCACGATCTGAAGAAACAGCGTCAGAAACAGCGCCACCCGCAGCGGGTTGCGCTCCGCAGGGTACCTGCCTCGGAACACATCCACCGCGTAGCCGATTGCGGTCATCGTGTAGAACGAAATGCCTAGCGGCGCGACAATGCTGCCGCCCGTCAGAAGCCCGCGGTACTTGAGCGTGACGAGAAGCCCCAGATCCACCGCCACAACTGCCGCCAGCCACAGCTTTTTCCGGTTCGTCAGGCGTTCGCGCTCCGGGCTGCCCTTGGGGGCCGCCTTGGCCGCAGCGTTCAATTTCTCCAGTTGCAGCGCGCCGCCCCAGGTGGCAAGAATTGTCACCGCAAGCCAAACGGGAGCGGCGGTGGCGAACGTCATGTAGTAGGTCAGGCTCGCGGACAACAGCACCAGCCACTGCCCCCGCTTGGGCACGGCAAAGCACAGCGCGACGGTCGCCGCGATGAAGACGAAAAAGGAAAATGTCCCGGGCTGCATGTCAGCCCTCGGCTTTCAGGCGCTCGATCATGCGCAGCATGGCATCCGGCGAATTGAAGTTTTCGGCGGTGATTTCCTCCACCGGAATGTCCACCTGGAAGCGCTCGCCGATTTCGCCGACGATCGAGACCACGTCAAAGGAGTCGAGGACGCCATCGTCCATCAGCTTTTTGCCGCTCTGGAACGCGACGTCGGGGCGGATTTCCTTGAGAATCGCCAAAAGTTCTTCCATGTCGATCACCCTTTTTCAAAGATTTATGCCCTTGCTGGCTATTGGAGCAGCTTGCGCTGCAGTTTGCCGTTCT
>JAEVZE010000466.1 GCA_023392395.1 Bacillota bacterium | reverse complement strand
TCCTCGCCCGGCATGTCGGGCAGCATCAGGTCCAGGACCACCAGCGCCACGTTCTCCCGGTCGAAGGCGTTCAGCGCCTCCTGCCCTGTCTCCGCCTTCAGCGCGCGGAAGCCGCGGCTTTCAAGGTAGGAGGCGACCACCTCCAGGATCTTGGGCTCGTCGTCCACCACCAGGATGGTCCGAGGTTTCACGCTCATGGGGTTCCCTCCAAGCAGGCAATCCATTCCAAAAGGACGGAATTTGGACGCGGGCGCACCCAAAAAGTTGGTTGCGCCCGCGTTTAAGTCGTTTTGCCGGTCCCCAGTATTCTACCCCTGTTTGAGGGGTTTGAAAAGCCCCTACAGGATCGAACGTTACTTCCTGTTCGCGAACAGCGGCTCACCCTTTTTCAGCAAGTCCTGGGAGATGGTGATGGTCGTGCCGTCGCTAAACCGGTCGGCTTCTCCGATGGGCACCGGGTTGCAGCCGCCCGCGCTCAGGCCCACCTGGTCCATCGTAAAGCGGTTGCCGCAGTTCTGGCAGACGAGCTGGTCGCCCTCCTGTTTGTAGTAGCCCCTGCCCGAATCAAAGCACACCTGGCAGGCGTTGAAAGCAGTGCGGATCGAGCCGTCCGCCAGTTTGAGCGCGATCACCTCAACCTTCACGCCATCCTCGTCCGCCGAATAGAAGTGGGCGTTCCCGTCCAGTTCGGCAATGGGAATCGTCAGCGCGCCCGCACTCTCCGGCGCTTTGGATTCGGCCAGAATGGGCGTAGCGGTGCTTTCAGTTGGCGCGCTGGTCGCCTCGGCAGGTGCGCTGGTAGCCGCGGTTGGCGCGCTGGCCGCTTCGGCAGGCACACTGGCAGTCGCAGCCACGGTAACCTTTCCAGCCTGATCCGATGCCTGACTGACCGTACACCCGGTCAGCACCAGCGAAATCATGAGCACCACCGCGAGAATCATCGGAAGGCGAAGATTTTTCAACATGGGAATCCTCCTTGTGAATCGATGTTGCGTCCGTCGGGACGATGCGTCACGAACCTGCGAACTAGTTCCCGGCGCTCAAACCGGCGCAGCAGGAACCCAACGAAGCCGATGTGTCCGTGGAATCCGTCGCCGCACCCGAAACACCCGCGCCGGAGCCACAGCAGGAACCCGCAGGCAGCGCGCCCTGCTGGCCGTCGGGGGCCTGCGCCGCGTTCGCCGCGCTGTCCGGAGCGGAAGCCGAGCCATCGTTTGCGGCGGTCGCGGGATCGCCAGCGGTGCCGCCCGCGCTCTGACTGGGTTCCACGACGGTGATGGTGCTGGTGATCATGCCCATCCAGCAGCTGTAGGGATACGTACCCGCCTTGTCGGGGGTGAACTTAATCACGTTCTCACCGACGGTGAACGCGTGCTCGATCCCGTAGGCCGGGATCACCATCCGGTTGTTGCAGCCGTTGATGGAGCCATCCGGCGCGTCGATCGTCCATTCCACCGGCGTCCCCGCCGTCACGGTGATCGGCTCATACCGCCCGGAAGCCAGCGTAGTGCGCACCTTTTGCACGCCCTGGGTTTCTGCGCCCTGGGTTTCTGCGCCCTGGGCGTCAACGCTCTTGGCCTCAACGCTCTGCTCCGCGCTGGCGGTCGCCGTCGCGCTGACCGGGACGAGCATGACGCCCGCCAGGTTCAGTCCGCCGGTCAGCATCGTCAGGCCAAGCGCCACCACCAGCACCGCGCCCACCGCCATGGCGCGGCTGGTGAACTTGCGGCTCATCATGGAGCTCAGCGCGCCCAGCGCGAACATCAGCGGCACGGTGCCCAGGCTGAACACCAGCATCGACAGTGCGCCTTCCAGGGGGCTTCCGGTGGACAGAGCGTACAATTGCATTGCCTGCAGCGGTCCGCAGGGCATCAGGCCGTTTAGAAGGCCCACGTAAAACGGACCCGCGGCCCCCTTGCGCCGGTTTAGTTTCCGCGCGACGGCGGAAGGCATACGGGGTACCAGCCGGGCCAGCCAAGGGAACAGACCCGTCATGTTGAGCCCCATGATGACCATGAACACGCCCGCCGCGACCTGCACCACACCCTTCATGGTGCTGGAGAAGCTGATCACCGACCCCGCCGCGCCGACCAGCGCGCCGACAGCCGTGTAGGAGACCACGCGGCCCAAGTTGTACAGGAAGCTGGGCCACAATGCGCCCTTTCCGCCCGCCGACATGCTTTTTCCGGTCGCGCCCATGCACTGTGACATGTTGATGCCGCCGCACATGACCACGCAGTGGATCGACGTGATCAGGCCGATCACGAACAACATGCCGTAGCCCATGCCCGCCTCGGCTAACGGCAATATGCTTGCCATCGCGCCCCCGCTGACTTTTTGAAACAGCAAATAGACCAGCGCGATGGCGGCGACCACCGCCGCGACGCGGGCCAGCCTCCCTCCGGCAGGCTTGCCACCTACGGAGTACCCCGCCTCCCCGATGACGCGGGCAAAGTCCGTTTCGCTCGCCTGACCGGGATCGTACAGGATTCGCACCGTCCCCTCTGAAAAGCTTGCCTTCGCCATTTCGACGCCGGGCACGCCTTTGACGGCCTGCTCAATCTTCTGCGCGCAGTGCGCGCAGGTCATGCCCTGGACCTTCAGGCGCACCTCTTTCATCGCTCCGTTCAAACCAATCACCTTCTCGTTTTCTGTGCTGGCGCAAGTGTAGCACCCGAATGTGTAGAAATTATGTGGGTTCAATCGGATTTCTCCCAAAAAGAAACGCGCGCCGGGCAAAAAACGCCGGGCGCGCGCGAAGTGAAATCCAGAAAAAAACGTACCGGGATCAAAACGCATCAGGCAGCATTGGGAACGGCACCACGGGCCTGGGGGGTACGTCATGGGGGCCTAAAAACTTCTCCATCCACACCACATCGCGCCACGCGCCGTGTTTGTAGCCGCACTGCGTGAAATGGCCTACGGTCTTGTAGCCGAATTTTTCATGAAAGCCGATGCTCTCCGGATTTGGCGAAGTGATGCAGGCGTTGAGGTTCAGGATGTGCATGCTGCCCAGCGTGTCCTCCAGCGCCCGATACAGACGCGCGCCAATGCCCTGGCCGCGTTTGTCCGTGCGGACATAGACGCTGGTCTCCACCGCCCAGTCATAGGCCGCCCGAGACTTGAACGGCGACGCATAGGCGTATCCGGAGATCTGTCCGTCGGATTCGGCCACCAGGTAGGGGTACTTTTTCAAGGTATTGCGGATGCGCCCGGCGAATTCCTCCACGCTGGGCACATCGTACTCGAATGTGATCACCGTGTCTCGCACGTAGGGCTCATAGATGGAAACCAATTGAGCCGCATCCTCTTCCCGCGCTGCGCGGATTGTCCATTCCCCGTCCGCCATCGTGTCCGCCTCCCGGAAATGTGTTTCTTACGATGATACGCCGGTTCGCAAGGGATTTCAACGCCGTTTCCGAAAAATTTACACTACAAATTGCACGCGCATGTTCGATCATGGTATACTTGCCCAGCGAAAGAATTCAAGGAGAAACTTCTATGGAACGCGAGTACACAACCATCAATTCGGACGTCATCGACAAGTGGGTGGACGGTGGCTGGGAATGGGGCCGCGCGATCGACCACGAGACGTTTGAAAAGGCGAAGGCGGGCGACTGGTCGGTGGTGTTGACGCCCACAAAGCCGGTACCCCGCGATTGGTTCTGCGGCCTGATGGGCGCGGAGGTGCTGGGCCTAGCGTCGGGCGGCGGCCAGCAGATGCCCATCTTCTCCGCACTGGACGCCAGATGCACGGTGCTGGATTATTCCCAGCGCCAGCTGGATTCTGAAGCTATGGTGGCGCAGCGCGAAGGGTATGAAATCGAGATCGTCCGGGCGGATATGACGAGGCCCCTCCCCTTCCCGGACGAGTGCTTCGATTTGATCTTCCACCCGGTATCCAACAGTTACATCGAAGATGTAAAGCCGGTCTGGCGGGAGTGCGCCCGCGTTTTGAAGCGGGGCGGCATCCTGCTGGCGGGGCTTGACAACGGCCTGGCTTACGCCTTTGACGACGAAGAGCGCAACATCATCCGCAAACTGCCCTTCAACCCTCTGGAGGACCCGGCGCTCTACGAACTGTCCATCCGAAACGACTGGGGCGTCCAGTTCTCCCATACCATTGAGGAGCAGGTGGGCGGGCAGATTGAGGCGGGTCTCATCCTGACGCACATCTTCCAGGATACCACCGGGGCGGGCGTCCTGCACGATCACAACATCCCGACCTTCTACGCGACCCGCGCGGTCAAGTCCTAAGGATTCAGCATGTAAGAAAGCCCGGAAACGCTGTTTCCGGGCTTTCTCCGTGGCTTTGGGCACACCGCTTCTTGTAATTCAGCCTCAGTAACCTAGATTCCGGTCGATCACGTCGCCGTTCACCGCGTTCACCGTTAACAGGTTCCAATCCTCCAGCTTCATCTGCTGTGACTTTCCGCCGTTGTCATAGGTCATCACTACATCGCCGGTGAAGTCCCACACAGGGATCAGCAACCCTTCGCCGCGCACATCCCGCTCGGTCACGCGGGACAGGCCCAGCTTCACCTGCTTCACCTGAATCGTGGCGCTGCCGTTTTCGGCCATCCACTCGTTCACCGGGAACACCATGGTTTCGAATACGCTGGCGCAATCCTTGAAGGAGAGGATCTTCGCGCCTTCCGTCACCGTTCCAGTGATCTCGTAGGGCGACGACCACTGGAAACCTACGACGCCGCTATCGTCGACGGCGAACGTCATGCTTTCATACATAATGGGATCGGCCTGGTCGTCCGTTTCCACTTTCATGCACTCAAAATCGCTATATGTGGTGCGTATGCCCTGTACGGTGCGCGTGTAGCGCAGCAGCCACGCCTGGCGGCGCGGATTGAGACCGCCATACGACTTGTCGCGCGGGTCACCGCCCACCGTTTTTTCCGCCCGCGCCAAATCCAAGTACTTAATGCCCAGCGCCTGAATGACAGCCTCGGCGGCCTGCCTTGCCTGCGCCTCGGTGATGGTCATCGGCGGGATGCCGGTCAGATCGGTATCCTCCGTAATCGTCGCGTAGTAGCCCATACTCTGGGCGAAATCCTCCGGCATGCGAGAGTAGATGGCGGAGTTTGTGATCGCATCAGAATTGTTGATCAAAAACGTCTCATAGCCCGCCTCAGAATACGCCAGCGCATTGAGTTCCTCTCCGGTTTCGTACTGACTCACGTTATAGGTGCCTTCGGCGTAGCGCAGCGCGCGGTGGAAGCCGGCCAGCTGGCCCGAGATGGGCATCAGCCGGGGTTCGTCGGAAGCAGACTGCATCTGGACGTTGAGATCCGCTATCTCGCTTTTAAGCATATCCGGCGTAGCGCGTGGTTTCGATTTTTTCGGGGCGGGTTCGTCGTTGTCGAGCGCTTTCTGGAACAGGTACAACTTGCGTTGAATCTGCGCCTTGGAGGGTACATACGCGTCCATGGAGCACAGCTCGCCTTTGACCAGCTGTTGGATGAGCACGTCCACCTGCGCCTGGGTAATGGGCGTCTTCCGAACGCGCAGCACCGGGGCGACGCTGGCGTCCGGAACCACCAACTGCGCATCGGCGGTCAGGGTTATGGTACCGCTGGGGTTGGCGGCGGTGGCCGTATACCGTTCGGGCACTTGAATTTGATTGCTCAATACGTTGGTGCCGCTTGAGACCGTTGCCGCCGATACGATGGCCTGCAGGCTATTGTTCTGTGCCACCGCACTCGCCACACCTCCGGGCAGCGCGAGCAGCGCCGCCACCATACCGATTGCCAGATACTTCTTCATTTTTTCTTACACTCTTCCCTTCGTCTTCCTGTTGCGTGTTGTCTTGATCCCGCATGCTTTGGATCGACTGTAGAATACACCAACGAAAAAAAGAAGTGGTCAGCGATTTGCAAACGTTTTATTTTCGCCAAATTCGATTCGGATCATCGTCCCCTGGCCGAGGTGGCTTTCGATCCGAAGGTCTGCCCCGTGCGCCTGTGCCACCCGCTGCACAATGGCAAGCCCCAGCCCCACGCCACCCTGGCGCTTGCTGCGCGAGGCATCCCCTGTGAAGAAAGGCTGCGTGACGT
This sequence comes from Bacillota bacterium, assembly GCA_023392395.1. Classification (GTDB taxonomy): domain Bacteria; phylum Bacillota; class Clostridia; order Christensenellales; family Aristaeellaceae; genus JAEZHK01. The sequence continues at coordinate 5,922 of JAEVZE010000466.1, read as the reverse complement.
TTTTCAGATCCGCGGGCAAGATGCCTATTCCCTGGTCCTGCACACAGAACCCGCCCTTGTCCGCGGACAACAATACCGTCGCGCCTTTGTGCGAGGCCTTGGATGCGTTGTCCACAAGGTTGATCAGTGCGCTGGTCATCAGGTCGGCGTCCAGAAGAAGCGTATCCACCCCGCACTTAATCACAAGCGGTGTCTGCCGCTCTTCCAGAAGCGGCCCCACGGCATCTCGCACCGCGTTCAGCAGCTCTGGCACGCACACAGGCCTAGGTGTAATACCCTTTTCCAGTACCAACAAACTCAGCATCTTCTGCGACAGCCTTTCTAGCCACTTGCTTTGCATATGAATTTGCAATAGCGCATCCTCCTGCACCTCTCGCGACATGTCGGTCGTCAGCAATGTCTCTGCGTAACCCACTATGGAGGTCACCGGCGTCCTCATCTCATGGGACATTGCGTTTACGAACGCCCGTTGCCGCTCTGATGCCACCGTCAACGAGTCTACCTTGGCTTCGACCGCCTCGGCCATGGTGTTGAAGTCCCGAGCTAATGCGCCCACCTCGTCTCTCGAATCGACGATTGCGCGCTGTGAGTATTCTCCTTGCGCGATGCTTTGCGCGGACAATGCCAATTGATTGAGCGGCCGGGTGGCACGCCGCACCGCCAGCATGACCAAGAGCATACCGAGGAGCGCGCAGCTGAAGCTGATGGCGGCGGAGCGCAAAGTCATCGCCCGCACGGTTTGGTCCACAGCTCCGATGTCGAATTCGGTCATCAGTTGATAAGTCGTGCCATTCAGCGGCACATCGCTGGCAATGACAACTCGTCGCCCGTTCCCATCAAAGAACGCGCGCCCCATCCCTCCGTCCTGGATTTTCTCTAGTGCGGCTACAGGAGACACACTCAGCGTGGAGAAAATTATCTCGCCGCCGAGTAAAAGCGCCGCCTCGCCGCCAATGCGCTGGGCGAGGATATAGCGCAATAGGGAGCGAAAGGCCACGTCGGTTTTGCTGTTTTGCCCATAGAAAAGCGCCTGTTGCTCAAGCGTCTGCCGGGCCGCCTGGTTAGAACTGACCGCGCGGTCCAGCGCCAGATCGACCAGCGAGGCTCGCGCCTGCAACAGTGTGACGATTCCAGCCGCGCCCACCGTTACCACCAGAATGCAAATGACGATGAGCGACACCCGAACCCACAGCTTCATTTGTCCTCCAGCCGGTAACCGATCTTGGAGATGCTCTTGATCTCGTCCATTAGCCCGAGTTTCTTGCGCAGTTGGGCGATATGTACGTCCACCGTGCGCGTGCCGCCGATGTAATCAACACCCCACACCTCGTTGAGCAACCGTTCGCGGGGCAGCGTGCGGTTCTTGTAGCGTGCGAGCATCACGAGCAGCTCGTACTCCATGGGCTTGAGCTGGATCTCCTCGTCGCCGCGCGACACGATGCGATTCTCGAGGTCTATGTGGATGTCTCGCACGTTCAGCTCAGCATCCAGCTTGCCCATGCGCGTCAGCACATGCTCGATGCGCACCAAAAGCTCCAGGACTTCGAAAGGCTTCACGATGTAGTCCTCCGCGCCGCCGCGAAGCCCCTTCACCTTGGAGCCCACATCCCCCAGCGCCGTCAGGAAGATCACTGAGATATTGCGCTCCTGCATACGTTCCAAAAGCTGAAATCCATCAAGCCCGGGCAGCATGATGTCCAACAGCGCCATGTCGTAATGATGGTCAGTCTCAAGATGCTGATCTGCCTCGTCTCCATTGGCGATGCAATTCACCTCATAACCCGTATACTCCAGGTTGTTTCGGATGAAGCCCGATATTGCCGGATCATCCTCAACCACCAGAATTCGGATGTGCTTCATTGCGTATGTACCACCTTCAATTGCTGCCCTTCGATTATACCACGCTCACAACCTCCGTTTCGCAAACAAATTGTCATCAAAATGTTATCGCGAACATCATGACTGGCATGTGCATCCTTGCGACGGGAGACTGGATCGAGGATTATGACCGCTTCCTGACGGAAGTTTTTGACGCGAATTGAGGGAAATACGATATAAAGAGAGGAATTTACCATGAACATGTTTCGAAAGATGATTGCTATCCTTCTGGCGCTGGCTGCTCTGCTGTTTGTGGGCACAATGGCTATAGCGGAAGATGCGGTGGGAGCCAAGGACAATCGCACGCTGGTGGTTTACTTCTCCGTGGCGGAAAACAGCGCGGCGGATGCTGTGTCTTCTGCCAGCATCATGGAATGGAACGGTGAGACTGTTGGCATCATCAGTGCGCTGGCGAATATGATCCGTGACCGTATCGGCGGTGATCTGTACTCCATCGACACCTCGGTGGAGTATCCGAACACCACCATCATCGACTTCGCAGCAGAGGAGCAGGATCGGGGAGACCGTCCGGAACTGCTCAATCACCTTGAGAACCTCGATAATTATGACACCATCATTATCGGCTACCCGCTTTGGTGGTATGATCTGCCGATGGTGATGTACAGCTTCTTTGATGAATACGACTTCTCCGGAAAGACCATCGTGCCCTTCTGTACCCACAATGGCAGCCGCTTCTCGGGAACGATTGAGACCATTGAGGAGCTGGAGCCGAATGCCACGGTGATTAAGGATGGCTTCACCGTCAACGAGCGCGATGTCGGGCAGTCCGCTGAAGATGTGGCCGATTGGCTCACTCGTCTGGGATTCTGAGCGTGAAAAACAAAGCATTGCCCAAACGCGCCATCGACGTGCTCATGACGCTGCTTCTGCCCCTGCTCATGGCATATGAGCTGGTTGGGGAAGTAACGCATGAATGGTTTGGCATTTCCATGATGGTTCTTCTGGCAGCGCATCACGTTCTAAATAGCGCGTGGCATAAGAACTTGTTTAAAGGACGTTACAGTGCCCTACGGATTGTGATGACTGTGTTTGACATTCTACTGGCTATCATCCTAATTGCGCAGGCCGTCAGCGGCATCATGATGGCCAAGCATACCTTCGAGTTCCTTCCGCATGTCGGAAGACGTTCGGCCGCACGCACGGTGCATATGGTTGGCGCGTACTGGGGTTTGGTGCTGATGAGCATTCACGCCGGTCTGCATATGGTTCCGCTGGCGGGCAAGCTCAAGGGTTTGGTTTCAGAAAAACCCGTTTGGATACTCCGAACTGGCATGGCAGTCCTGCTGCTCTATGGTGGCTAAGCCTTCATCAAGCGAAACCTTCTTGGCTACATGTTGATGCAAAGGCAGTTTGCTTTCTTTGATTTTGAAGAACCGCTCGTTTCCTTTTTTGCAGACTATGCAGCGATTATGCTCCTGTTTGCGCTAGAAGGATATGCACTTTCTGTCTTTTTAAGAAAATCTCTCAAAAACCTATGAAGATTCATCCGGTTAATACACCAGAATAAATCGCTGAAACCCTAACGGCACTCCTTAGTGGGCGAGCAAAAATACACGCATTCCTAGCCTTCGTGTATTTATATCAACTAATGTCCCTTTAGACAGCGGAGAAGATGGGATTCGATTCTTTCTTCATTCGCAAAAAGCCCGCTTTCCTCAGGTCGTAGCCCCAACGACGAAAAGTCGTATTTCTACGAGGGCTTCATCATATCAAGCCTTGACGTTTGATCCTGAGCCGGTTAGGCTAAACAAAATGATATAAGGGACGCTGGATTGGAAGCTGCGGTTCATCTTCAAGGACGACTCTTCTTCGCAGATTGCGACCGCAAGTGCCTTGGGGGCTTCATATCATGTTCATCCGCCTTATGCTGATAACCTGAACCTCGAAGCTCAATGATTCTTGCATAACCGTAGACAATCACGGAAAGAATAGCAAAAACGCCGATGTTTCCCCAGAAACTATTCATATTCGACTCTTCCCTTTGCACGCCTTTGTTCACCGGTTGGTGCATAGCGCCCGCTCTGTGTAAAACTCCGGGCAATGGTCATGCGTGTTATCTACTGCGGCGTGTTCTCCAGTTAGTCCTAGAAAGAACGAAAACCATGCAGCCTGCCGCTCCCACCGTCAACAGGACAGCGAGCCATCTCTTCCACTGCGTTACATCATGCGATACCGGATATCCGGGCTGGACGAGTGTGACGCTCTTTGCGTGGATGTCAAAATCGCCCCCGTGTTCCGGGCAAGCCCGGTAGAAGACGCCGGTCACCTGAACGGTATCCCCGTGCTGGGCATACCGGCCTGGCACCTGGATGTCGCCCGCCAGATTGCGATCCGCCCATATGCCAATCGCGTTGCTGCCATCCGATACGTTGAGCCACACGTGGTCTCTGGCGTCAAGGATATCGCCGATCACTTCGCCGGAAAAGACAATCTCCTGGCCATCAAAGTCCTTCGCCTGTTCGATCAGCTCATTGCTGCCGACATTTTCTCCAAGGGCGATGGCCGGGTATAAAGACAGAAAGAACAAGGCTAAAACCACCACTACCCCACAACGCATTTCTTCTTCACCTTCTTCGCAGCGTAGACCACCAGCGCGAAAATGGACATGAACTCCAGCCGCGCCAGCCACATGATGATGATGTACACAACCTTGAGAACCGCTGGCATGGACGCCGTCGTCACACCGATGCTCAGACCAACATTGCCGGTGACCGAAGCGCATTCAAACGCGGCTGAGCCGAATGGATAACCACACAGCATGCCCGCCAGCGTACCGAGGGTGAACGTCATAATATACGCGGCGACGATCAGGAATGCGCTCCGAATCAGGTTGTCGTCCAGCACGACGTCCTTGATGTGGTGGATCTTTTCAACCGTAACGATAGAATCCGGCAGAGCAATGCGCTTGATTTCACGCTTCAGCGTATGGGCGATAATCCCAATCCTGAGGCCTTTAAAGCCGCCCGCCGTGGAGCATGCGCTGCCGCCGAACAGCATGGCGATCGTGATGGCAAACAGTGCGATGTCGCCCCATTCGTGGTAGAACTGCCTGGCGTAAATCGTCATGAAGCCTGTGGTGGTATGGCCCGAAATCAGCTGGTAGAAACCTTTGCGCCACATCGCGACAATGTCCGGATAGACATGCAGCCGCATCAGTCCCAATGTTGTTATCAAGGTTAAAACGGTCACGGTGACCGTGAATGAGACAGTTTCAACGTTTTTATATATCTCTTTCCGCTTTCCAGTCAGTACGGCGTAGTGCAGCGCAAAATTGAAAGAACCGATCACAAAGAACACTACCGTCGCGATTTCGTATACCGCGCTATGATAATACAGCACGTTTTGTGTCATCGGAGCGAAACCGCCTGTGCTCCACGCCGCCATGAAGACCCAGAGGCCATGCAGAAACGCTCGCTCCACGTTCAAACCGGCCATGATCCCCGCGATCCACAAGACAACCGTGCCCACCACCAAGTAGATCAGGCTGATCAGCCAGATGTACCGGGCCGTGTTCACCACGTTGGGCATCAACCGCTCGTCCTTGCCTTCGCCGACGTACATCTTGTAGGCACCGTTTGCCCCTTTGACAAGGAAGGACAGCGCCAACACCACCATTCCCTGTCCCCCGATAAAGGTCAACAGATGCCGCCACATATTGAGCCCGTTGGAGACGTGGTCCAAATCCTGTATCAGGATAAGCCCTGTCGTCGTCAGACCGCTCATCACGTCAAAGCAGCAATCCAGATAGGACAGGTAGTTCCCGCTCAGATAGTAGGGCAGCGCGCACAACAGCGTGCCCAAAAGCCAGGATCCCGCCGCCACCACCATGCCCTGGCCCCAACCTAACCGCTGACGCTCTGCCTTTCGGCCGCCCAGCACCATGGCGCAGCCAAGTAAGAAAGCCACCGAGCTGCTGATCAGGAAGTTCAGCATCATCTCCCACTCTCGGTAGATGAGGGAAGTGATCAGCGGGATATATTGCGAAAGACCCATGCCGATGAGGATGAGGCCCATATAGTACCA
>JAEVZE010000401.1 GCA_023392395.1 Bacillota bacterium | reverse complement strand
GTGCGCACATTGGGAGAACAAACAATACCATCAGTCAGTGCGCCGCCCGGAAATCTCGCGGGATTTCAGGCGCACGCAGTCTTTCCCTTACGCATCGAAAAAACCGAAGGGTTTTTCGATGCTCAGAACGCCCGCACTGCGGACGTTCAAACTGTGGATAAGCCTCGTGATGGTACTCATCGTTCCCGGCGCACGGGTCGCCGGGAACGTGTTTCCCATACCAGTGCGCACACTGGTGTGGGAAACAATTCCTTATGTCCGTGAGCCGCCCGGAAATTCCACAGAATTTCAGACTCACGCAGATTCCCTCTTATGCGTTGAAAAGCCGCCCAGCGGATTTTGGGCGTCATACTCGTTCAGGGTTTCGCGGCGGGTTTGAAAATAAGCGCGTTCAAAAGGCCGAACAGGATGGCGGTGGAGATACCGCCCGCGGTGTTGGTCAGGCCCCCGGTCAGCGCGCCGATCAGCCCGTATTTGTGCACCGCGTCGATGGCGCCCATCGCCAGCGAATAGCCAAAGCCCGTCAGCGGTACGGTGGCCCCGGCGGCGGCGAAATCCACCAGCGGCTTGTACAGCCCGATCGCGGTCAGAATCGCGCCAGCCACCACGTAGACAACCAGGATGCGCGCGCTGGTCAGCTGTGTCTTGAGCAGCAGCACTTCGCCGATGGCGCACAGCGCGCCGCCCACCAGAAATACCCGGACAAACAGCCAGAATACGTCCATCACAACTCCTCCAGCGCCACCGCGTAGGAAATCGAGGGGATGCTCTCCCCCTGCTGGGTGGTGGCGGGGCTGAGCATCGCACCCGAGCCCAGCGCAAGCAACCGTTTGAAAGGCCCGGAGATCAACGGCAGGAAGTGGGCGGACAGCACCGACGCGATGCAGCCGCAGCCGCTGCCGCCCGCGTGGGCGTCCTGCTCCGGGCCGTACAGGGATGCGCCGCAGTCGGAAAGGCGCTCCGGCTCCACCGGCATGCCACGCTCCCGCATCAGGTCCATCAGAAGCTCCCGCCCGATGATCCCCAGATCGCCGGTGACGATCTGGTCGTAGTCCTGCGGGGCGCGCCCGGTATCCAGGAAGTGCGCCGTCAGCGTGTCGGCCACGGCAGGGGCCATCGCCGCGCCCATGTGGCTGGCGTCCTTGATCTGATAATCCACGATGCGCCCGACGGTGCCATGGGTCAGGCGGCACAAGCCCGTATCCTCCCGCGAAAGAAGCGCCGCGCCGGCGGCGGTGGCCGTCCACTGGGCGTAAGGCGGGCGCTGATTGCCCAGTTCCAGCGGGAAGCGGTACTGACGCTCGGCCGCGCAGAAGTGGCTGGATGCGGCGCAGACCGCACGATTGGCCAGCCCGCCGTCCACCAATACGCCGCCCAGCACCAACGATTCGACAAACGTGGAGCACGCGCCGTACAGCCCGAAGAACGGAATGCCCAGCGCCCGGGCGGCAAAACCCGATGCGGTGATCTGGTCCTGCAGATCGCCCGCCAGCATCATATCGACGGCCTTGATCGTCACGCCAGACTTGGACGCGCACAATTCGACCGCCCGGCGCAGCATCTCGCTCTCCGCCTTCTCCCAGGAACCCATGCCCAGAAGGTCGTCCGGCAGCACCACGTCGAAGTCCGCGCCCAGCGGCCCCTGCCCCTCCTTGGGCCCGACAATGGCGGCCGCCGCGCGAATCACGGGCCGCTCCTCGTAGACGAAGGTCCGCTTGCCCGCGCGCCTCATAGAAACCACCTGTCGATCACGTAGTAAATGAGGCCGATGACGATGGACGTGGTCACGCCATAGGTGATGACCGGCCCGGCCAACAGGAATAGCTTCGCGCCCAGGCCCAGTACCAGTCCCTCCCGGCGGAACTCCATCGCCGGCGCGGCCACGGAGTTGGCAAACCCGGTAATCGGCACGATGGAGCCCGCGCCCGCGTACTCGCCGATCCGGTCGTAGACGCCCAGGCCCGTCAGCGTCGTGCCCAGAAACACCATCACCGACGGCGTGAACGCGCCGCCCGCCAGCAGATTGAGCTTTAGCACCTCGCTGCCAAAAATCGTGACCCCCTGCCCGATGCAGCAGATCAGGCCGCCCACCCAGAACGCCCTCAGACAGTCCCTGAGGAGGCGGCTGTTGGGGGTTCGCTTTTCGACAAGCTTCTTATACCGCTGGATTTTGTCCGCTTCACTCAAAGCGCGGCCACCCCCGCGTACACCCAGACGGCGTCCTGATACGCCCGGCTGTCAGGCCGGTTCATAAAGATCACCCAGATCACCGCCGCGGCGATCAGAATCAGCCCGATCGCGATCCAGTAAGCCGGCTGCATCTTCCACCGATGCTGCATTGAAGCACCCCTTTGCGCGTTTCTCTCCCTCATTATGGGCAAACGCGCAAAGAAATATTACAAAACCGCGTTGCGGAATATGCGTTCCGCGTCGATCCATGCGTTCAGAAATTCGCGGCCTTCCGGCGTTGCGTCGAGGATGGTAAGCGCCTGAAGCGCGGCCTTGACGAATTCCGGGTCCAGCGCGCGAAGACCGCCCGGCGCCAGCGGGCACATCGCGAAGGCGCGCCGGTCGACGCGCAAAGAAAGCGCCCCCGACTTCTTCCGAAAGGGCGTCAGCGGGAAGATGCGGCAGCCCAAAGGCCTATCTTCCCGGGGACAGCGCCCGCCGCAGTACAGGATGCCGTCCTCCACCCGAGCCCAGTCCGCGCCTGCGTAGAGCGCCGCCTCGCCGCGAAACAGCGTTACGCCGCCCTGCCCGTCCTCGTCCGGGTGGCAGCAGGCTGCGCCGCAGATCAGCCCGCAATCGGTCTTCAGCGGTGTGAGGTGTTTCAGCAGGTTTCGCGCTTCTTCTATGTGCTTTTCCATATGGCCTCCTGGCGAAAATTGTTGTTGCAATGCCCCTGGACCGGTGTTATAATACAATCACTTTCAAAAACAAGGAGGTGCATTTTTTTAATGGCTTATGTAATCACCGATGAGTGCATCAGCTGTGGCGCCTGCGAGGGTGAATGCCCCGTCAGTGCGATTTCCCAGGGCGACGGTAAGTATGTTATTGACGCCGAAGCCTGTATTTCTTGTGGTGCGTGCGCGGGGGTTTGCCCCGTGGGCGCCCCGGTTGAAGCTTGAGTCGAGCTCATCGAAGAAGGCGGCCTTAAGGCCGCCTTTTTTGTTTGGAGAAGTTCTTCCGTTCAAGAATCATCCCTCCGGGATCGCACGGGCTCCGCACGGCATAAAACCTTGCGATCAGGCCCGCAATGGCTTGCGGCTGTCTTTTCATTATACAGCATCGTGCGGTCTAAATACAAGTTCCGAGCATGTCCTGAATCCTTTGCGTGCTGTTATAACAAGAGAAGCGGGTGTTCGAGGAACGTCTGAATCCGCCGAAGCGCCTGTACGGACTTGTCCGTTCCCCCGGCGCTGGTGAGCGTCAGCCACGCCATGCCGGACGGGCCGGTTTCGCCCAGCGTCAGCGCATCCCGCGAAGCGGCGACCGAAAAGTCCGCTTTTGAGATCCCGGCTGTCAGGCTGACATTCAGAAGCTTCCCCGCACGCCCCGCGGCGCGCTCCAGAAGATCCATCGCGCCGAAGGAGAACCCGTGCGTCGCGAACTGCTCAAACAGCTGCTTTGCCTCGGCCATGTTGACCTGTACCGCCTGGAAAGCGAGCGCAGCGCAAACCGGCTTTTCACTCTGGCGGAATGCGAATACGTCACGCTCGATCAGAAGGCCGCCGGGGCCGGTCCCGGGAATGGTCTTCCAGTCGAGGTCGCGCTCCTCCGCGCGCATTCTGGCCCGGGGCGTGGCAAAGCGCCGGTTCGGGTCCGCAGGCGGTTTCGGCGCGAACGAGGACGTGAGTTTCTCTGCTGGAGCGGAAGCCGTCGGTTGTGCCGGGGTTTCATGAGGGACCGTAGCCTGATGGGGGCCGGGTGGCATGGGTTTTTCTTGCGGCAATACGGCACTGACCGCATCACCCTCCTCGCCGATCATCGCGATGGGTTCGGCGACGGGCACAGTATCGCCCTCGGCGCGCAGGATCCTGCGGAGAACGCCTGAGGCGGAGGAATCGATGGTGATGGCAAGCTTGTCCGTCTCCATTTCAAACAGCGGCTCGCCCTCGGCGACCATTTCGCCCTCTTTTTTCAGCCACCGGGTGACGACGCCTTCCGTCATCTGCAGGCCCTGCTTGGGCATGATGATGATCGCCATGGTAGCCCCCCTAACGATAGCACACGCGCTTGGCCGCCTCGACGATGTCGGCGACCTGCGGCGTGGCGGCGCTTTCGAGTCCGATGTTGAACGGCAGCGGGCAGGCCTTGGCGCCCAGCCGCAGCGGGGCGGCGTCCAGATAGTTGAAGGCTTCCTCCGTCACCATTGCCGCCACCTCCGCACCCCAGCCGCAACTGCGGTGCGCCTCGTGGACCACGACCAACCGCCCGGTTTTTTTGACGGAGTTCACGACCGTCTCCCGGTCGAAGGGCACCAGCGTCATCGGGTCGATCACCTCGGCAGAAATCCCCTGCTTCTCCAGTTCTTCCGCCGCCTCCAGCGCGCGCTGCACGTACAGGAGGTTTGAGACGATCGTCACGTCGTAGCCCTCGCGCTTGATGTCCGCCCGACCGAACGGCAGCATGAACTCCGGATCGTCCGGCACCTCCATTTTGGACGCGTACAGCGCTTTGTGCTCAAAGAACATCACCGGGTTGTCGTCCCGGATCGCGGTCCTAAGTAAGCCCGCCGCGTCCCTCGCGGTGGAGGGGCACGCCACCTTCAGGCCCGGAAAGTGCATGAACAGCGTTTCGACCGACTGGGAATGGGTGGCCGCGTTGCCCCGGCCGATGCCCTGCTGTCCCCGGATGACCATCGGAATTTTCGCCCGTCCCCCAAAAATGTAGCGCGTCTTGGCCACCTGGTTGATCAGCTGATCCATCGCGACCAGCGCGAAATCCATGTACATCAATTCCACGATGGGCCGCATGCCGGTGCAGGCCGCGCCCAGCCCGACGCCCACGAAGCCGGCCTCGCTGATGGGGGTATTGAACGCGCGCTCGCGCCCGAACTCCTGGGTCAGATCGCGGGTGCAGCCGAAGATCGAGCCGATCTCCTCCACGTCCTCGCCCATCACAAAGACTTTTCCGTCGCGGCGCATTTCCGCGGCGATGGTATCGCGCACCGCCAATGCGTATGTCTTGACGCTCACAAGCGCGCCTCCTCGTAAAAGACGTCGTCCAGCACGCGCGCGGGGTCGGGGTTGGGGCTTTCCAGCGCGAATTGCGCGGCAGCCTCCGCCTCGTCCCTGGCTGTCCGGTCGATTTCGTCCAATTGGACGCCCGTCAGAACTCCCCCGCCGGTCAGCTTTTCCCGGAAGCGCGCCACCGGGTCTTTGGCCTTCCAGGATGCGACCTCCTCGCGGGTGCGGTAGGTTTGCGGGTCGCCCGTCCAGTGCCCCATCCAGCGGTAGGTCTTGCACTCGATGAGCGTCGCGCCCTCTCCGGCCTTCGCGCGCTCAAGCGCGAGGGCAAACGCCCGGTCGATGGACTCCACATCATTGCCGTCCACCGTCACGCCGGGAATGTTGTACGCCGCGCCGCGCGCGGAGATGTCTTCCACAGACGTGGACTGCCAGGTCGGCACCGAGATGCCGTAGCCGTTGTTCTCGCAGACGTACACGATGGGCAGCTTCCACACGCCCGCCATGTTGAGCGATTCGTGAAACGTGCCCTCATTGGACGCGCCGTCGCCAAAGAAGGACACCGCGACGCGATCCCTCTGCTTTTGCAGCTTGATCGACAGCGCCGCGCCGGTTGCGATGGGGATGCCGCCGCCCACAATGGCGT
>JAEVZE010000324.1 GCA_023392395.1 Bacillota bacterium | reverse complement strand
GCCTTAAACGCCAGCGCGCCGGTGTTTTCCGCAAGCGTCGCGGCCGCGCCGTCGTTTTCCCGGTAGAAGAAGGCTACGCGGTAACCAGCCGCGCAAAACGCGCGAACCGCCGCCGCACCAATGCCCCGCGATCCGCCCGTGACCACCGCAACGCCCGCCATGCGCATTCCCCCCGTACTCTTCATTATACCACGCCGCGCATTCCGGCAAAACCCGGAATCGCGGCTTTTTCTTTGCGCAATATGTACGTTTCTGATATAATGGGAAATCAGGGCGTGGAAAAACCCCGGGGGCTTTTTCACGAAAGGAAGAAACCTGCGCCAGCTTGAAATTCCGCATTCGTTCCGGGCGGCTCGCTGACAAAAGGGATTGTTTCCGACATCCGTGTGCGCACTGGTTCTGGAAGCACATTCCCGGCGCTTTAGGCCGACGGAAATGAGGAGAGCCTCGCGTAGGTTTGGTAACACTTCTGGGAGTGAAAGAAAATGGTACTACTGTCCCTGCAGGGGATTGGAAAGAGCTTTGTGATGAACCGGGTGCTGTCCGATGTGAGCCTGACCGTAAAACAGGGGCAGCGGATGGGCCTGGTGGGCGTCAACGGCAGCGGAAAATCGACGCTGTTTAAAATCATTTCCGGGGAAATGAAGCCCGACGAGGGCAGCATGTCTATGATGAAGGGCACGAGGGTGGGCCTCCTCACCCAGCAGGCCGACCTTCTGGACGATCTGACCGTCTGGGAGGAGTTGGCGCGGGTGTTTGACCCGCTCAAGCAGCAGGAGGCGCGCCTCCGGGCGCTGGAGCACGAGATGGCGGAAAGCCACGACGATCCGGCGCTGTTCTCCCGCCTGTCCAATGAATACGCGCGGCTGACGGAGCGCTTCGAGGCGGACGGCGGCTACGAGTGGCCCAGCCGCATCCAGGGCGTGCTGGCGGGGCTTGGCTTTGCCAAGGATCGGCAGGATCAGAAGGCTTCCTCGCTGTCGGGCGGCGAAAAGACCCGGCTGTGCCTGGCGCGCATCCTGCTGATACAGCCCGAACTCCTGATGCTGGACGAGCCCACCAACCACCTGGACCTGAACGCCACCGCTTGGCTGGAGGAGGCGCTGAAAAAATACCGGGGCACGGTGCTGCTCATCTCCCATGACCGCTACTTCCTGAACGCGGTGTGCGACGCGGTGGCAGAATTGTCCATGACGCGCCTGACCCAATACGAGGGCAACTACGACCAGTTCATGGTGAAACGGGGCGAGGCGATTTCCCGCCAGATGAAGGAATACGAAATGCAGCAGGCCGAGATCGCGAGGCAAGAGGCGATCATTGAGCGCTACCGCATGTACAACCGGGAAAAGTCCATCAAGGCCGCCGAAAGCCGCGAAAAGCGGCTGGACAAGATGGAGCGGGTGGAAAAGCCGGTCAGCGAAAAAAAGGTTCGCTTCCAGTTCTCCGCCCGACGGCGTTCGGGCGACGAGGTGCTCAGGGTGCGGGGCGTCTCCAAGGGCTTCGGCGAGCGGACGCTGTTTGAAAACTTCAGCCTGACGGTGCGCGCGGGCGACCGGGTGGCGATCATCGGCCCCAACGGCGTGGGCAAGACGACGCTGCTGGACATCATCGCGGGCCGCGGGGTGCCGGACGAAGGCACCGTGGCCTACGGCGCCAACGTGGATCTGGGCTACTACGACCAGCAGCAGGCGCAGTTGCACCCGGAAAAGACCGCCATGGACGAAATTTGGGACGACTTCCCCTACATGCAGCCCGATCAGGTCCGCGGCGCGCTGGCGCTTTTCCTCCTGACCGGGGACGACGTGTTCCAGCCCATCGCGACGCTGTCCGGCGGTGAGAAGGGCCGCGTGGCGCTCTCAAAGCTGATGCTCCGGAAGGACAACCTACTGATCCTGGACGAGCCCACCAACCACCTGGACATGGACTCCCGCGAAGTGCTGGAGCACGCGCTGGATGAATTCACCGGCACCATTCTAACCGTCTCCCACGACCGCTACTTCATCAACCGCATCGCAAACCGCGTGGTGGAGATGCGTGCGGACGGCGCGGACGAGTACCTGGGCAACTACGACGACTACCTGAACAAGAAGCGCCGCGCCGAATTCGAGGAAGCGCCCTCCTCCAGCGGGATCACCCGCACGGAGCTGGAAAAACAGAAGCGCAAGGAGCGGCTGCGTCGGGAATCCCAAAAAGCGCTGGAGCGGCGCGTTCAGGAGCTGGAAGAGGCAATCGCTCGGACCGAGGAGGAGATCGCCCAACTGGAAGCGAAGATGGGCGACCCGGCCACCTATCAGGGCGACGGCGGCGCGCAGGTGGCGAGAGACCACCGCGCCGCCCAGGAGAAGCTGGCAGCGCTGATGGACGAGTGGGAAGACGCCGCGGAAGTCGCGTCGGAGCAGTAAAAAGCGTCAAATGCCCGAAAAAGCCAATTCTGAAAACAACCGCCGCGCATTCTAATCATGCTCTAATGGTTCTGTCAGGACATGCTAATTTCCGGGTGTTATGATACTCCCGTCGCAAGGAAAGAAACGAAAATAACGGAGGGAATATCATGGATCACTTTGAAATGGTTGAAAAGCTGCGCGAAAAGGCCAACGTGTCGTACGAAGAAGCCAAGGCCGCGCTGGAAGCCGCCGACTGGAACCTGCTGGACGCGCTGGTGCTCCTCGAGAATCAGGGCAAGGTGTCGGGTGGTACCGAATACTCCACCAAGAGCGAATCCAGCGACTACCATAGTGAACACCGCCGCCATGCCGAGGCCGCTGGCCGCGTCGGCCGCCAGATCGCTTCCGGCATCAACAACGTGGGCCGTTACTCCGTCGCGTTCAACCGCAAGGGTGAGACGATCTTCGAACTGCCGCTGCTCGTCGTGATTCTGCTGCTGATCTTCGCGTTCTGGGCGACGGTACCCCTGCTGATCGTGGGCCTGTTCTTCGGGTTCAAGTACTCGCTGAAGGGTGCGCCGGGCGTTGAGAAGGTCAATCGCGTGATGGACAAGGCTTCGGAAGTGGCCGACAACATCGTCAGCGAGGTCCGCAAGGAGACCGCAGGCAACGGCGACAACAAGTAACCTGCAATGCGGGAATAAAACGCATTTGAAACCCCAGGGTGGTTTGGAGGGTCGAAGCCTTCCAAGGACGACCATATGCACCGGCTTGGCCGGTGCATATGGATTTCCCCAAAGGGCACGCTTGCCCGCTCGACGGGAAATCATCTCCGGCCGTCCGGATTTCGCCCGGAATTTCCCTCACGGAAAATTCAGAAATCCGGCCCCGTTCCCCCGCAAACGCTTACGCCCTCGGCGCAAAGCGTTTGCCCTGAAAGGAGGCATATGGCCAAAATCCTTTTGATCGAGGACGAGGAGCGCATCGCGCGCTTCGTGGAGCTGGAATTGACCCACGAGGGCTACGAGGTGGCAAAAGCCTACGACGGCCGCGCCGGGCTGACCATGGCCGAGGCGGGCAAGTTCGACCTGGTCCTATTGGATATCATGCTGCCCGAGCTCAATGGCCTGGAAGTGCTGCGCCGCCTGCGCAAGAGTTCGAATGTTCCCGTCATCATGCTGACCGCCCGCGACGCGGTGATGGACAAAGTTTCGGGGCTGGACATGGGCGCGGACGACTACATCACCAAGCCCTTTCAAATTGAAGAACTGCTGGCCCGCATCCGCGCGGCGCTTCGAAAGCGCGGCGCGGACGCGCCGTCCCAGCTGCTCTCCTGCGGGCCCGTTTCGCTGGATCCGGCTAGGCGCATGGTTTCCTGCCAGGGCCGGGAGCTGGAACTCACCAACCGGGAGTTCACGCTCCTGATGACGCTGATGGAAAACAAGTCCATCGTGCTGACGAGAGAGACGCTTCTCGAGCGGGTGTGGGGCTACGAATACATGGGCGAGACCAACGTGGTGGATGTGTACATCCGCTACCTGCGCGCAAAATTGGACGAGGCCTGCGGCGTCAAGCTGATCCACACCGTGCGCGGCGTGGGCTACGCCATCAAGGAGCCCGAAGCATGAGCGCGAAAATGAAGGATCGCGAGCGGGCGCGCGCGTCGCGCTCGGTGCGCCGCATCAGCCGGATGTGGCTGTGGCGGCTGTTCACCGCGATGCTTGCCGCCGACATCGTGCTGCTCCTGATCGCGGTGGGCGCGTTCTGCTATAAGGCGGAGCAAACGGCGGACGCGGGCTTTTCTCCGTGGAGCAAGCGCGGTTTTTCCGACATTTCGGAGTCCGGCCCGTTCTACGAGCGGTTTGACGGCGCGGTGTACCGCTTCACGACGCCTTCCGGCGAGTCCGGCCAGGCAGACGCGGGCGCGTACATCCTGCAGCTGAGACGCTTTCTGGCGCTGGTGCTGACCGCGCAGGGCGTGGTGTTCTTGTTTCAGTGGGGCGGCGGCCGCAAAAGCGCCGAGCGGATGATGAAACCCGTCCGGCAGATGACTCGCGCCGCCGAACGCATTTCCAGCGAGCGCTTTGCCTCCGACAAGCTGCATTCGCTGGAGGACGCCATCGACAGCCTCACGCCCTCCACCCGCGGCGTGCGGCTGCGCACCGGCGACCGGGACCTGGAGGGGCTGGAGGAGGCCATCAACAACCTCCTGGGCCGCGTGCACGAGTCTTACGTGGAGCAGACCCGCTTCGTGTCGGACGCGTCCCACGAGCTTCGAACCCCCATCGCGGTCATTCAGGGCTATTCAGACCTTCTGGCCCGCTGGGGCAAGACCGACGAGCACATCCTGGAGGAGTCCATCTCCGCCATCCAGGCCGAGACGCGCAACATGAACAAGTTGGTGGAGCAGCTTTTGTTCCTGGCCCGTGGCGACAGCGGCCGAAATACCATCTCCTTTGCGCCCTTTGACCTCAGCCAGACGCTCTCCGATGTGTGCGACGAGTACAAGATGATCGATTCCGCGCACGTCTTCGCCTTCAAATCCCCTGGGGCTGTGAACGTCACAGGCGACGAATCGCTGATCAAGCAGGCCGCCCGCATCCTGATGGACAACGCGGCCAAGTACACCGGCGAGGATGGCCGTATCCTGCTGGAAGTCGGGACCGAGGGCGGAACGCCCTCCTTCAGCGTGCAGGACGAGGGCATCGGCATCAAGTCCGAGGACGTGCCCAAAATCTTCGACCGCTTCTTCCGCTCCGATCCCGCCCGCGCGCGCAAATCCGGCGGCGCGGGGCTGGGCCTGTCCATCGCCAAGTGGATCGTGGACAGCCACGGCGGCTTCTTCCAGGTCGTCTCCCGCGAGGGCATCGGCACCCGCATCCGCGTGGTGCTGCCGCAGCCGCCGGAGGATAAACGCAGGATTACGCCAGGCCTTCTGCCCCCGGACCCCCGCAAGGGGGCTTCGTCTCCCTGACCCCTGCCAAGCGAACTCTTCCAATTCCCTGATCCCGGCGCTCAAAAAGCCACCGTTTTCGCGGTGGCTTTTTATTGGAACCGACAGTAGCTTCAAACCCGCAGCCCATCCTTACCAAAGTACAGTTTTCACAGTTATTGCGATCACAATTGGGGCGCATGCTTCCTTTGGCCGATGTCCGTTCCTTCTGGTATCCTTTCATTGGCGACAGCGCCTTCTTGAACGTCTGATTCCTCGTTCATGCGATTCCAGTATATCAGACCTTCTCGGCGCTGTCGCCTCTCTCAAATCCCACGCGGTTTGGGACACTCTCTTAAGCGATGCAGTATCGATTCCTTGGCAGGCATTGCTTATTCTGCTGTGGTCAGCAAGAATAGCCCATCCCGATCGATTTCGAAGCTCAAAAAACCGTTTTCGTACGTATACTGGAGTTCCGTCAGTGCTTCATTATCCATGTGGTAGAGTTTGAACGCCATTGCGTTTTGAAGAGGCACGGACACGCGCACGGGGCCCGGAAACGTTACACTCTGCCCGGCGTATTCAAACGAGATGGTCAGAGAGTACAACACGCCCTCAAATGGCATCTCTTGACCATGCACGACCAACTTCCCGTGAGGCAATTTCTTGTCTCCTACAGGTTCCGCCGTCGCACCCTGAAGGGGCGGGAAAACGCCTTCCACCGTTTTGCCCTTCTCCGAGACAATGTCTTTAATTGCGCCGCACACAACGCAGACGTTCAATGGCAAGGTGTTCACGGTCACCCCAGCGTATTCACAGCTCGCGGTCTTGGAATGTTTGCATGAGTCGCGTCGGCAGGCTGCGCTGTGCGTATCGTCGCCGTTGCTCGCCCACGCGCCGTATAAGTGATTGCGCGCGTCAATCTCGTTGGCCACATAGGTATTCTTGCAGCGGGTGCAGGTATAGGTCGAATAACCATCTTTGACGCAGGTGGGGGGGGCGACGGTCACTCGATAATCATGCTTGAGAGCCGGCACGCTCTGTTGTGCAGTCAATACCTCCGAGCACACGGAGCAGTGCTTGCCCTCGGTCAGCCCTGTTTCCGTGCAGGTGGGTGCAACCGCCGCGTCAATGGCCTCGGTATGGCCTGTCGCCGGGACGCTCTGCTGCGCAGTCAAAACCGCAGAGCAGACGGAGCAGTGCTTGCCCTCAGTCAGCCCCGTTTCCGTACAGGTGGGCGCGACCGCCGCGTCAATGGCTTCGGTATGCCTGGCCGGAATGATCTGCTGCGCGACCAGTACCTCAAAGCACACGGAGCAGTGCTTGCCTTCAGTCAGGCCCGGTTCCGTGCAGGTCGGCGCCACCGCTGCGTCGATGACCTCGGTGT
>JAEVZE010000287.1 GCA_023392395.1 Bacillota bacterium | reverse complement strand
TCGCCCTTGTACAGGTAGTTCATCGACTCAAGCCGCCGTTGAATGCGCTGCGTGTCCAGCCCGCTGGAACCGGCCGTGATGGTGTCGCGATAGAGGGGAAAACCATCCGACATGGCCTGCATCAGCTTGCCGTCCACAATGCCGGTGGCGGGGTAGGCTGGGGCGGGCGTGGGGGCGGGCGTGGGCGCGGAGGTCTCCTCCGGGGCATCGCCGCCGGACAGCGCTTCCACCGTGCCGTCGCCATAGGTGCTCTCATCCGCAAAGGTGGCGGATGCTGCGGGCTCGGTGCCCGAGACCAACATGCTCAGGTATTCCTGCAGCGCGCTGACCGCATCCTCCGTAGCGTTGCCGTAGATGCCGTCAGGCTTCTGGGACAAAAAGCCCCAAGTCACCAGCTTTTGCTGAAGTTCCGCAACGGCCGGGCCACTCATGCCCGTGGCCATCGGCGTGGGTTCCGGGGTCGGAACCGGCGTCGGCTCGGGGACTGGAGTGACTTCAGGTGCCGCGGGCGATTCCGTATAGCGCACCACCACGTCGTTTGCCGCGGGGGTGGGCTGGGCGACGGGGGCGTAAGCTTCGTCAGCCGGCTCGCCGGAGACTTCCGAAGGCGCGCCGAAATCCACGGTTTCATCTTCGGGCTGAGCGGTGACAGCGGACGGATTCACCCCGGACTGGGCGGAAGCGGCGGTCTGCCGGACCACCTCCGCACCCGGGAAGAGTGTGTAAGCCAGAAGTACAACGACAAATACAAGCACTGGCAGTTTGCGCGCCAATACAGTTCACTCCTTCGCGAAAAAGGTAAAAATGGAATTCTCTTCTCATTATACCATATGGAAGGAAGGATTGCACGTAAAAACGATGTGGCGCAATTGTGGAGCGAGGCACGCCCTCAAAGTGTGACGCCCACCGCTAGAAGGCGGCGGGCGAAACATGTTGGTCATCTGGCACTTGCGGAGTATTCGCAACGAAAACGAGGCTCTCATCGTTCCCTGCGACATGCGCGCCGGGAACGTGATTCCGCCACCAGCGCAACACTGGTGGCGGAATCAACACCTTATGTCCGCGAGCCGCCCGGAAATCCCGCAGGATTTCAGGCTCGCGCAGTCTTTTTATGCGCCCCAAAGCCGCGCAGCGGATTTTGGGGCACCTGAGGCTACGGCCCGTTGACCGTCACATGGGAGGCGTTTTCCACCACCTGATAGCGGCAGCCGGAAAGCAGGGTCAGCGCGATCAGCAGAACGATCAGGAACTTGCGCACAGTGCGTCCCTCCCAAGCGGCGGAGCGGATTATTTCAAATATGCCTTAAAGCAGCGGATTCATGTCGGCCAGGCGGCTAAAGGTCAGGTGCGGCTTGATGGGGGAGGCGGCGGCCATCTCCGGGGTGGTCTCGCCCGACAGCACCAGGACCGACAGCATGCCGTGCTTGAGGCCGGTTTCCACGTCGGTGTACAGCCGGTCGCCCACCATCGCCATCTGCGCGGGGGCAAGGCCGGTGCGGGCCACCGCCGCCTCAACGATGCCCGCGTAGGGCTTGCCGACGATCAAATCGGGCCTGCGGCCGGCGGACGCCTCGATGAAGGCGATGATCGCGCCGATGTCGGGCGCGAAACCGGTCTCGGTGGGGCAGTTGAAGTCCGGATGGGAGGCGACATAGGGGAGCCCCGCGCGCACCAAGTCGCATACCTGGGTCATCTTTTTGTAGTCCAGCGTGGTGTCGTAGCCGATGATCACGATCTCCGGATTGTCCTGGTCGATCGCGATGCCGCCCTCGCGAAGCTCGGCGAACATGTAGTCGTTGCCCAGCACGTATGCGCGCTTGCCGGGGTAGAGTTCGTTCACCTTGATGGCGGTGGCCTGGGTGCTGGTCAGCACCTTCTCCGGCCCGACATCAAGCCCCATGCGCTTCAAGCGCTTGACGTAGTAGTCCGCGTTGTGGGAGGAGTTGTTGGTCAAGAACATAAAGTCCCGGCCGCTGTCCTTGACTGCCTGGATGAAATCCAGGGAGCCGGGGAGGATTCTTTCGCCCAGATAGAAGGTGCCGTCCATGTCCAGAAGAAACAGTTTGACGTCCGCGATCGAAGGCATGACTTAATCCTCCACAAACTCAATTTCGCCGCAGTCCAGTCGCTTGATGGAGGCCAGCGCGGTGATGGGGTAGCCCGCCTTTTCCAACAACTCTCGGCCAGGCTGAAAGGATTTTTCGATCACGATGCCAACGCCCGCCACCGTCGCGCCCGCAAGCTCGATCAGCTTGCACGCGCCCGACGCCGCGGCGCCATAGGCCAGGAAGTCGTCGATGAACAGCACGCGGTCGCCGCGATTGACAAACTTGGTTTTCAGCGTCAGCTGGTAGTTGCTGCCCTTGGTGAAGGAGAACACGTTGGTCTGCAGGATGTCCTCGGACAGGATGCTGGAGGTCGATTTCTTCATTACGACCAGGGGAAGGTTCATCGCCATCGCGGTCATCGAGGCGGGCACGATGCCGGAGGATTCGATCGTCATCACGCGGGTCGCGCCGGAATCCTTGAAGAGCCGGGCGAATTCCTCGCCGATTGCGCGCATGAGTTCCACATCCACCTGGTGGTTGAGGAAGGAATCCACCAGCAGGATGTGCTGGCTGAGCGCCTTACCGTCGTTTCGGATGCGCTGCTTGAGAAGCTCCAAACGTACCATCTCCTGAGCGTTTGTATTGTCCCCTGTACTATACATGCTTTGGGGCGTAAGTTCAACGAAGTTTGCATGAAATCGTTCGGGGATTCGGGGGGCACCGGCGGGCTTTGCGCGAAATCTAACTTGACAGAACAGCGATTTCATTTTACACTTATCAGGTTGCGGACTATAAGGAAGGTGTTTTTATGTTCGATTACGATGTGATCATCGTCGGCGCTGGCCCGGCGGGGATCTTTACGGCACTTGAGACGCGCAGGCTGAACGCCAATGCGCGCATTCTGATGGTGGACGAGGGCCCGAGCATTGACAAGCGCACGTGCCCGGCACGCACGCTGGGCCACTGCGTGGGCTGCAAGCCCTGCAACATCATGAGCGGCTGGGCGGGCGCGGGCGCGTTCTCCGATGGCAAGCTGACGCTCAGTGAGGAAGTCGGCGGCAATATGGTGGATTACCTGCCCCGGGAAGAGGTGCGGGAATTGATCCACTACGCA
Organism: Bacillota bacterium; assembly: GCA_023392395.1. GTDB lineage: Bacteria > Bacillota > Clostridia > Christensenellales > Aristaeellaceae > JAEZHK01. The sequence continues at coordinate 528 of JAEVZE010000287.1, read as the reverse complement.
GATTCCATTTACCTGGAGCATGGCGCGCCCGAAAAGGTGCACGGCCTCAACGACCCGAAGGTGGATCAGATCCGCTACGAATGCTCCAAATACAACATCAAACTCGTGCCCTCCCCTGTGCGCCACATGGGCACCGAGCACGCGTTTACCGTGCTGCACAACATGTACAAGACGCTGGAAGCCTCCGGCAACTTTACGTTCATGGAACGCACCGCCGCCGAGGAAGTGCTGGTGGAGAACGGGCACGTATCCGGCGTGTACCTGAAAAACGCGTCCGGCTCCAAGAGCCTGGTGCGCGCGCCCTATGTGGTGGCCGCGCCCGGCCGCGGCGGCGCCGCGTGGCTCAACAAAGTGGCCAAGGACAACGAAATTCAGACGCTCAACAACGAGGTGGACATCGGCGTGCGCGTCGAAGCGCCCAACTCGATCATGGATCATCTGACCAAGCACCTCTACGAGGCCAAGCTGGTCTACTATGCCGACACCTTTGAAAACAAGGTGCGCACCTTCTGCATGAACCCCGGCGGG
>JAEVZE010000203.1 GCA_023392395.1 Bacillota bacterium | reverse complement strand
GCGCAGGCCCTGTGAATCCAAGGATTCACAGGGCCGGCGCGCAAAGCGGGAGCAGCTTACGGGCGCGCATGTCGCCCTGCGGCGGCTTTCATCCGCCGAAAGGGTAGCCCTTTCGGCGAAACGGGGGTTGAGGCCCTCGAACCCCCGAGGCGGGCACGCGGGAGAAAGAACCTGGGATATGGAAACGGGCCGTCGGTCTATACCGGCGGCCCGAAATGCGTTGCGAAAGGGATCACTTTTCGATGGCGAAGGTGACGTCCACCTCGACGTTGCCCTTGATCATCGCCCAGACCGGGCAGAGCCTCGCCTCCGCGGCCTTGAGCGCGGTCTTCACGTCGCCTTCCTCCGCATCTGGCGACTGGATGGCCAGCGCCAACTGGATGCGGGACAGCGCCTTGGGATGCTCGCTGCGGACGTTGCCGGTGGCCTTGGCCTGGAGCGAGGCGACGTTCCGCTTCAAAATTGAGCGGAGGTAGTGCAGCAGCAGCGTGGAAACGCAGGAGGTGAAGCTGATCATCAGCAGTTCCAGCGAGGTGTAGCCCTCGCCGGTTCCCACCGGTGGGAAGTAGTCGATGGTAATCTCCGGGTCGTCCTCGGTTCCGGCGGCGAACTTCACCTTGTCGTCCACGGTCTTCAGGCTGATTTCCAGGATGTCCTTGCTCATGGTGCGCTTCCTTTCGTGATGGCCGCGCGCGGCCTTTATAGCAGTCAAAGGAAACAAGTCCGTCAGTGCGCACGTTGGAGGGAGAACTTTTGCCTAAGTCAGCAGGCCACCCGGAAATTCTGAAGTGATTTCAAGCCTGCGAAGAACCTCTTCTTCCTTTTGTTATAAAAACCCTCGGGATTTTTCAACGCCCCGAAAGCGGCGTATCGCCGTGCAGCGCGATCTGCTCATTGAGCAGGTCGATGTTGCCGCAGCCCAGCGTGATCACCAGGTCCCCCGGCTGCCAGTGGGCGCGCAGGTACTCCTCGGTGTCGTCGAACGTGGGCGTCACCGTCGCGTCCACGCCGCGCGCGCGCATCGGCGGCAGCAGCATTTCGGACTTGATGTCGCCGGGGTCGCTCTCCCTTGATGCGCAGATGTCGGTGATCAGCACCAGGTCCGCGTCGTCAAAGGTTTCCACGAAACCGTCGAACAGCTTTTTCGTTCGGGAATAGGTGTGCGGCTGCCACACCGCCCACAGCCGCTTGTGGGGCTGCAGCTTGGCGATTCTCAGCGCGTTCTTGATCTCGGTGGGGTTGTGGCCGTAGTCCTGATAGACCTTGACGCCGTCGGTGACGCTGGTCAGCTCAAACCTTCGGTGCGCGCCGGTAAACCTGGACAGCGTCCCGGCCACCACGTCCATCGGCAGGCCGCAGATGGCCGCCACCGCGACCACCGCCAGCGCGTTCAGAAGGTTGTGCTCGCCCGCGACCGTCATGGAGATCTCGCACAGCGGCACGCCGTTCAGTGCCGCCGTGAAGCGGGCGCGCCCTTCCGGGTCGTAGGTCAGGTTCTCGGGTTTGAGGTCGTTGTCCGGGCCTAGGCCGTAGGAGCGTGTTTTTCGGCCGGACATACGCATCACGCGCAGCACGCGCTCGTCGTCTCCGCAGCCCACGCACCAGCCGTCTTCCGGCGTGCGCCGGGCATATTCTAAAAACGCGCGCTCAATGTCGTCGATGTCCTTGTAGAAGTCCAGGTGGTCCTCGTCTATGTTGAGGATCACCGCCACCGTCGGCAGGAACTTCAGGAAGCTTGCGTTGAATTCGCAGGCCTCGACCACGAAGTAGTCCTTCTCGCCCAGGCGCGTGGACCCGCCCAGCGCGTCCAGCTCGCCGCCGATGTGCACCGTGGGGTGAACGTCGCACTCCACCATCGCCTGGGACAGCATGGCGGTGGTGGTGGTCTTGCCGTGGGTGCCGCTGATGCCGACGGCGTTTTTATAGCCTTCCATCAGCTGCCCGATCAATTCGCTCCGCTCGATCTGCGGGATGCCCAACCGGTCCGCTTCCACGCGTTCCGGGTTTTCCGGCGAGATGGCGGCGGTATACACGATGAGATCCGCGCCCAGCACATTTTCTGGTCTGTGGCCGATGGCGACTGGGATACCCTTCTCCTCCAGTGCATCGGTCTTATGGGAGCGGTCGCGGTCGGAGCCGGTCACCTGATAGCCCAGCTGCCGCAAAAGCGGTGCGAGCCCCGACATGGAGCTGCCGCCGATGCCGATAAAGTGCACGCGCCCTCCCTTGTATGACTGGATGTGCGCGGTCATGCTCATTCATCCTCCTGATAGCGATAGTCCGATTTCTAATTATACGACGGCAGAGCGCCGCCATCAACCGCGGTTTCTCCAATCGTCCGGGCCGAACGTTAAAAATGTGTTGGATTCTCGAAAATGTGTTCGCCGCTTCTTTCGGAATTCCCAAAGTTCCGGTATAATTATCTGGTATGTCCAGAATCCTGGAGGTATCTCGGATGGATCGGATCAAGCGCAGCGAGCGGCTGGGCGCGATGGCCGCGGCGCTGATGGCAAGCCCCAACAAAATACACACGCTCGGCACGTTCTGCGAAAAGTTCGGCGCGGCGAAGTCGACGGTCAGCGAGGACATCGAGCTATTGCGCGCGTCGTTCGAAGCCTTCGATCAGGGCGAATTGACCACCGTCGCGGGCGCGGCGGGCGGGGTACGCTATCGCGCTACCGTCAGCCCGGAGCGCACGCGGGTCTTTTTGCGCGCATTGTCCGACCGGCTGAGCGACGCGGGGCGGCTATTGCCGGGCGGGTTCCTCTATACCTCCGACGTCAGCTCCGAGCCGGAAACCGCCGAAATGCTGGGCCGGATCCTGGCGATGCAATACTACGACCGCGCGCCCGACTTCGTGCTCACAATGGAGACCAAGGGCATCCCCATCGCGATGATGACCGCGCGGACGCTGGGCGTGCCGCTGGTCATCGCCCGGCGCGACTCCCGCGCCTACGAGGGCTCCGCCGTCAAGATCAACTACATCGCGGGCGCGGGCGGAGAGCGCATCGAGACGATGGCGCTGGCGCGCCGCGCCGTAACCGGCGGACAGCGGGCGCTGATTATCGACGACTTCATGAAGGGCGGCGGCACGCTGCGCGGCATGGTGGATATGATGGCCGAGTTCCAGGCAGAGGTGGTGGGCGTGGGCGTCATGATCTCCACGCTGCAGCCCGAAAAGAAGCGGGTGGCGGGCGCGAAATCACTGATGGTGCTCACCGAGGTGGACGCCCAGCAGAGCCGCGTGCGGGTGGAGCCGGCGGAGCAATTCCGGTAGCAAAGGCGCGTCAGACAATGGCTGCCCCACCGCGTGGGCCTTGACAAGCATGCCCGGTGCCGGTAAAATAAACAGGATGACCCGCCCGCCGGGCTGGTCGTCACCATAGGAAACAGGATAAGGCAGCGGGGGGACGCGGGTTTCCTCGCCGCCATGCTATTTTGGCGGGGTGGATGGATGTACGTCGTGGTGGGCCTTGGAAACCCCGGAAAGAAATACGAGCGCACGCGCCACAATGCCGGTTTTGACACGGTGGAGCTGCTGGCGTCGCGTTTCAATATCCGCCTGACCAAGCTCAAGTGCAAGGCGCTGATCGGCGAGGGCACGATTGGCGGCGAGCGGGTGGCGCTGGTCCAGCCGCAGACCTTCATGAATCTGAGCGGCGAGAGCGTCTCCCAGCTGATCAACTGGTATAAGGTCGCTCTGAGCCACCTGATCGTGGTCTATGATGATTGCGACCTGCCCGCGGGCAAACTACGCGTGCGGGAAAAGGGCTCCGCGGGCACCCACAACGGCATGAAGTCGATCCTCTATCAGCTCGGCAGCGAGGACTTTCCGCGCGTGCGCGTCGGCATCGGCCGCCCGCCGGAGGGCTGGGATCTGGCGGACTTCGTGTTGGCCCCGTACCAGACGGCGGAGGAGCGTAAATTAGCCTTCGACGCGCTGGTCAAGGCGGGCGAAGCAGTGGAGAAAATCATTCTGGAAGGCGTACCCAGGGCGTCGGAATTTGCGAACGCCTGGTCTAAGGAGGAACATGGCTGAGGGCCAAGATCTGATT
>JAEVZE010000170.1 GCA_023392395.1 Bacillota bacterium | reverse complement strand
AAACCATCCTGGCCGCGGTAAACCATCTGAAGTCGAACGGCGCCTTTGACGGCGGTCCGCACATCACCGCCATGATCCGAAACCCGGAAAACCTGGACGCCGCCAGAATCGCGGGCGAAGGCAAGGCCGAAGTCTTGTATTTCAAGGACGCCTTGTCCAGGATCATCGCCCATACCTGCCGCCAGCCAGGGCTGTCCCGCGTGCTGACGGAGTTTTTCGACTTTGGCGGGGATGAATTCTACTTTGAGCATTTCCCCGAGCTCGCGGGCAAGACGTTTGGCGATACGCTGGGCCTGTTTGAGCGTTCCACCGTCGTCGCCCTGGAGCACAACGGGCAGGTGATGCTCAATCCCCCGATGGATACGCGCCTTGCGCCGCAGGACAGGATCATCCACCTGGCGGAGGACGACAATGCCTCAAAGCCCCAAAGTGCGCTACCCGCCGTGGATCTGTCCATGGAAGCCGCCGCGTTCAGCCCGGACGCCGCAGACGGCCACCTGCTCGTACTGGGCGTCAATCATTTTCTGCCCGATATTCTGAAGGAGCTGGATTGCTACGCGGACAAGGGAACCGTGATCCGCGTGGCCGCGCCCGAGGTTCCGCCGCAGCTCATTCAGGGTGAGTTCCAGAACATCGCCGTCCTCGACGCCGAGTGTGACATCTACCAAAAAGCTGTTCTGGAGGATCTGGTGCGGGATGAAACCCAGGACATCCTTCTTTTGAGCGACACCCAGTGCGAAAACGACGACGCCGACGCGAAAACGCTCCTGCTGCTCATTCAACTCCGGGACATCGGCAAGCGGATCGGCCGGAACTTCAATCTGACCAGCGAGATGCGCTCGGTGGACAATCAAAAACTGGCGACCGTCGCCAATGTGAACGACTTCGTGGTGGGCAGCACCATTACCAACCTGATGATGACTCAGATCTCCGAAAACAGGAGCCTGACCAAGCTCTTTGAAGACCTTCTGGACGCGGACGGCTCGGAACTGTACATGAAAAGGGCCTGCCGATACGTAAAGCCGGGTATCGAAACGGATTTCTACGCGGTGACGGAGATTGCGAAGCGGAGAAACGAAATCGCGGTGGGCTACAAAAAGGTCACCCCGGACGGCATTGAGATCAAGACCAATCCCGCAAAGTCCGGCCGCATTTCGTTTGGCAAAGAGGATTACCTGATCGTTATCGCGCAGGACAACTTATAAGAGCGAATTGGGCGGAACGGTTGACAGGCGAAAAGGCATTGTGCTATGCTACTACAGGAAAGAGTTGAGGCACCGCGGACCGAGGGTCCGCTGTGCCTCAACCATAAATTCGAAGGGGAAGCAGCCTATGAGTGAGCTCATCGCACCGAAGGGTTATACGCCGGTCCTGTCGGTCTATGAAACCCAGACCGCCATCGGAATGCTCAAAAGGGCCTTCGAGGACAGCCTGACCAAGGCCTTGAATCTCAAGCGGGTGTCCGCTCCGCTCTTTGTCGAGCCGCAAACTGGGCTGAACGACGACTTGAACGGCGTGGAGCGCCCGGTCGAGTTCGACGTGCGCGAAACCGGCAGCAGCGTGCAGATCGTGCAATCGCTCGCGAAATGGAAGCGCATGGCGCTGCAGAAGTACGGCTTTCCTCTGGGCGAAGGGCTCTATACCGATATGAACGCCATCCGGCGCGACGAGGATATGGACAACCTTCACTCCATCTACGTCGACCAGTGGGATTGGGAAAAGGTCATCGACCGCCCCCAGCGCAATATGGAAATGCTGAAGGACACCGTGCGCAGGATTGTCGGCGCGATGTGCGATACCCAAGAGATGCTCGCCGCCGCGTTCCCAGGGCTTACCGCCCGTCTGTCGCGGGATGTCTACTTCATCACAACGCAGGAACTGGAGGATCAGCATCCGTCGCTCTCTCCCAAAGAGCGGGAGCGGGCCTTGCTTCAGGAGCATCCGACCGCGTTCCTCATGCAGATCGGCGGCCTTCTCCGGTCCGGGATCCGCCACGACGGCAGAGCGCCGGACTATGACGATTGGTCGCTCAACGGCGACATCCTCTTCTGGAACGACCTGCTCGGATGCGCATTCGAGGTGTCCTCCATGGGCATCCGCGTGGATGAGAAGTCCCTGGATGAGCAACTGACCAAAGCGCAGTGCGATCACCGCCGCAAGCTGCCGTTCCACGCGGCGCTGCTTGCGGGAAAACTCCCCCTCACGATGGGTGGCGGCATCGGCCAGTCCCGGCTGAGCATGCTGCTCCTGGAAAAGGCCCACATCGGCGAAGTCCAGGTCTCCGTATGGGATGACGCCATGCTGGAGCGATGCAAAGCCGCCGGCATCCATCTGCTGTAGTATTGAGCGCATTGGTGGGCAGTCGAGATAAAATACCGAACAACAATCGGCTTTCCAAATACTTGGAAAGCCGATGATCTATTCTAATCAAAAAATGCTTATCGCGACAACCCCGTGAGGTATGCCTACGGATTGAGGCGCTCGACTGTGCCTTCCTCCAGCGACTTGCGCACGGCCAGCACGATTTTCATGACATCCCGACTCTCTTTCGGGGTGACCGGCGCATCCGCGCCCGAGCGGACCGCATCCAGAAAGCCGCCGATCTCGCCGGCAAACATGTCCTTCTGCTCGGCGGAAAGTGCGATCACTTCCTCGCTGCCGGTAGGATAGAAGTTGAAGTCAAAGCCGCGCCCGCCGTCTTTGATGTTGTGACCAGCGGTCAGGCTGTAGCACAGCGTGCCCTTGTCGCCGCAGCCGCGGAACTCGATGGAGAACGGGAAGCTGCCGGTCATGGAAATGGACGTCTCGACGGCCGCCTTCGTGCCATCCGCCCAGTTGAGGCAGGTGACCAGGTGGTCCCAGCAGCCGGATGGGCTCTTCCAGCCCGAGGCGTAGACCGTTTCCGGAATGCCGAACAGCGTGTACAGGTAGTCGATGTCGTGTATGTTCATATCGTACAGGCCGCCGCCGCTGACCTCCGGCTGCAAACGCCAGGTGGACCACAGCGGTGCCTGCGCCAAGCGCTTTTCGTAGATCATGCGAACGGGCCCCAGCTTGCCCTGGCCCACAAAGTCCTTGATGACGGTGAACTCCGGCCACCAGCGCGCCACCTGCGCGGCCATGAAGCGGACGCCGTTTTTCTCGCAGGCGGCGAGCATACGCTCGAGCGATTCCGCCTCCAGCGTGACCGGCTTTTCGCACAGCACATGGCAGCCCGCGTTCGCGGCCTCGATCACAAACGCCTCGTGGGTGTTGGTCGGCGTGCACACGTCCACCAGATCGATCTTCTCATGCTTCAGGGCATCCTGAAGCGTTGTGTAGGCGTGGCAGCCCTCCCCCGCCTCCTGAAGGCCCTTGAGATTGCTAGCTTCGCTCCGGTTGACGACCGCGACCACCTTCGCGTCCTTCAGGCCCTTGATCGCCGCGATGTGCGCTAGGCCGATGTACCCGGTTCCGGCGACGGCAATGTTCATCATGCACCCTCCTAC
>JAEVZE010000113.1 GCA_023392395.1 Bacillota bacterium | reverse complement strand
CCACAACGAAATCGAAATTCTGTATATGCTGGAAGGATCCGTGCTGATCGAGCGGCGCGGTCAGACAATCCGTCTGGAAAAGGACGAGATTTTTCTCATCGAGCGAAACGTTGCCCACAGCCTCAAGCACACCGACGAGGAAAACCTGATTCTCACCATCCAGTTTGACGCTAGCTTCTGTTCCATGTTCTATCCTCGCCTGTCCCGCCTGCGCTTTACGGACTTTCTGCTCACCTCCAAAGACGGCCACGCGTACCAGGAGATCAAACAGTCCATGTTTCATATCGTGCGCTGCCACAAATCGCGCACGGAAGGCTATCCGTTTCGCATCATGATGGCCCTCAATGCCATTTGCATCTGTCTGGTTGAGGAATTGCACTCGGAGGAGTTGTCCGATGAACTGCTTGAGCAGGAAGAGCGGAGCGTCGCGCGTCTGAATCGCGTGATGGACTATGTCAACAACAACTTTATGAACCGCATCAAGCTCAAGGACCTCGCCGGCCAGGAAGGCCTGAACATGTGCTATCTGTCGCATTTTATCAAAAAGAATCTCGGCATGTCCTTTCAGCAGTACGTAAACAAGGTGCGCGTGAAGAACGCGGAAAGTCTGATCGCCAATACCGACAAGCGCAACATCGATATCTGCTTTGAAAGCGGATTTTCCGACTATCGTTATCTGAGCAAAGAGTTTGTAGAAGAATACGGTTGCACGCCTTCAAAATACAAGAGAACGAACCACAGTATGCGCCTTGATGTGATCCCAGGCCATGACCTGGACTTGGACAAACAGCACGTCGTTACCCCGATCGACATGGCCGTGGGAGACATCTTAAACCGCATCGACCATTGACCGGCCGGGTGGCCGACATTTTTCAGGGGGAGTCAGTACACCGCGCGACAGCAAACTTGTCGTATGAAAATATCAACTTTGTGAAAGATGCGCTCGTCCCCCCGTCGCTATACTCAACTCGCGGCGATGTCGAAATCGCCGGAGAAACACGCGGTAGAGCATCGATCCGTCAATTGATCCATTCTCTGATGTTGCCTGTTCATAAGCGCAAACGGTGGAGGGCTTGTTTTTTATACGATTTTGCGCTTGAGCGCTGATCGGAAGAAAAACAATCTTTCCGGATCACCTCTATGTTGCGAAAGGAGAGAGATATAATGAGCAGATTCAAGTTTTCAGTGGGTCCCTGGAACGTGTCGGAGGGCGCCGACGTATACGGTCCGAACGTTCGCGAAAGTTTTACGCTGGATGAAAAGATCCGGAAATTCGCGGAGCTGGGCTTTGACGCCGTGCAGTTTCACGATGACGACGCTGTGCCGAACATGAACAACATGACCTGTGAGGAGATCATCGCCGAGGCCAGGCGCGTCAAGGGTGTTCTGGACGCCAACGGGCTGAAGGCTGAATTTATCGCGCCACGCCTTTGGATGGATCCTCATTGCGTGGATGGAGGCTTCACCTCCAACGCCAAGGCGGACCGCGAGTTCGCGATATGGCGCGCCCTGCGCTCGATTGACATCGCCAACGCGCTGGGGGCGGACAAGATCGTTTTGTGGCTTGCGCGCGAGGGAACGCTGTGCGCCGAGGCGAAGAGCGCGGTATGCGCCATCCGGCAGCTGATCGACGCCATCGACGTCATGCTCGATTATGACAAGTTTATCAAGATCCTCATTGAGCCCAAGCCGAACGAGCCCGTCGACCGCAGTTTTTGCGGCACCATGGGTCACGTGATGGGCGTATCCGCCGCGACCAAGGACCCCACCCGCGTCGGCGGTCTGCTCGAATCGGCGCATGCGGTGCTGGCGGGCCTTGATCCGGCCAACGAGATCGGCTTTGCGATGGCCATGGGCAAGCTCTGGGGCGTCCACCTGAACGATCAGAACGGCCTGAAGTTCGATCAGGACCGCTCCTTTGGCGTTGAAAATCTGCGCCAGGCGTTCAATCAAGTCAAGCTTCTGATGGAAAACGGGTACGGCTCAAACGGCGAATACGTGGGCCTTGACGTCAAGGCGATGCGGACCACCGACACCGAGCACGGCTGGATGCATCTGACCAATTCGCTTAAAATCTTCAAAATGCTTGAAGAAAAGGTCGCCCGCTATGACTACAACTTCCAGAAGCAGTGCATCGAGGCGCGCAATTACGAGGCGCTGGAGATGTACGTGATGGAATTGCTGATGAAGGGCTGAGAAGCGGCGCCTCCCGTTGATAACCAAGGCGAAACGGATATAATCTCAAAATGTAACCGGCTTTTTAACGGGGCTTTCCCTTTCCGGACAAATGCGAGCGGCGACTAATTGGACGGGGGTGAAGCGCGGGATCCCCCCGCGGGATCACCCCCAAGGATCGCTAGGGGAGCGAACCCTGCGGACGGCGGGCCGCGCAAGGCGTGCGCTGGTGAGGTCTTTGGATATGGAAAGGGGATGCGTCGCGTGAAAGCGGTCGTCTATTCGGGGCCCAGGATCTTTGAGGTCAAGGAGATCCCCATGCCGGTCATCGCGCCCAACCAAGTGCTGATCAAGGTCCACAGCTGCGGCGTGTGCCGCACCGACATCCACCTGCACGAGGGCGAGTTCCTCTCGCGCTATCCGCTGACGCCGGGCCACGAGTTCGCCGGCGGGATCGTGGAGGTGGGCGCGGCCACAAAGGGGCTCAAGGTCGGCGACCGCGTGACGGCGGACAACACGGTGCTGTGCGGCAACTGCTACTACTGCCGGCGCAATGAGCCGTTGTATTGCGAGGATTTCTATTCGCTGGGCTGCAACGGCCCGGGCGGCTTCGCGGAATACGTCAAGGTCAACTTCGACAAGGTATTTCCGATCAGTGGCCGCTTGAGCTATGACGAGGCGTGCTTTGCCGAGCCGACCGCCTGCGCGATTCACGGCATGGACAAAATCAACGTAAAGTGCGGCGACGATGTGCTGATCTTTGGCGCGGGTCCGACGGGCATCATCCTGACGCAGCTGATCCGCCAAGGCGGCGCGGCCAACGTGGTGGTGTGTGCGTCCAACCAGGCGAAGCTGGACTTGATCCGGAAAAACGGCTATGCCGACGTCGTAAAGATGGACCGCGGGGATTACGCAAAACACACCCGCGAGATCAAGGAAAGGTATCCTGAAGGGTTTGACATCGTGATCGACGCGACCGGCTCGCCGGCAGTACTCGAGCAGAGTCTCAATTTTGGCAAGAAGGGCGCGAAAATCGTCGTCTACGGCGTCGCGAACGAGGCCGACCGCATCACGGTGAGCCCCTATCAGATTTTTGCCAGAGAGTACCAGTTGATCGGTTCCAACGCGCAGACCCATTGCTTTGACCGCGCGGTCAAGTTCCTGGAGCTGGGGCTGGTCAAGGTGCAAGACCTGGTCACCACGCACTACGACTTGGACCACTACGGCGACATGCTGGAGAAAATGTTCCACGGCAGCGACAACATCAAGATCATCGTGCATCCGGCGCTTCCTACAACGGCGCGTCAGGGCGACATGCGGGGGGAAGTCCGATGATCGAGCGCTACCGCTTTGGCAATCCGTATGAGACGGACGCAACGGTACTGCGGGTGCCCGTCTCGGATACCGCCTGCTTGAACCGATTGGCGCTGTCGATGGGGCCATTGGAGTTCTCCCTGCGCCTCGCCCCGTCCGACGCGGTCTACGGCCTCGGCCAGTCCATGCGCGGCGTCAACAAGCGCGGCTGGCATTACCGGTGCGACAGCGTCAACCAGAACCATCAGACGGAAGAAAAGGTCTCCCATTACGGCGCGCACAACTTCCTTCTGATAGCATCGGAAAAACCCTTCGGCGTATTTTTTGACGCTGCGGGCGCGGTGGAATATGACATCGGCTATACACATCTGGATCAACTGGTCATTCATCCTGAACAACCCGATTTCGACCTGTATGTCATTTCCGGCGACAGTCTGAAGGACGTCGCCCAAACCTTCCGCGGGCTGATCGGCCCCAGCTACATCCCACCCAAGTGGGCGTTCGGAATCGGCCAGAGCCGCTGGAGTTATGAAAACGCGGACGCGGTGCGCGGCGTGGTCGCCCGGTTCCGGGAGCACGGCCTCCCGCTGGACTGCATCTATCTGGACGTGGACTACATGGACAGGTACCGCGATTTCACGCCGGACGAAGCGCGCTTTCCCGACCTTCGCACGCTGACGGAGGAACTTAAGGCACAGGGAGTGCGCCTGGCGGCGATCGTCGAGGCGGGCATTCCGGCGGAGGAAGACAATCCTCTCTACCGGGAAGCGACGGAAAAGGGGCTTTTGTGCCTGAACGAACAGGGCGGCGCTTATGAAGCGGGCGTGTGGCTCGGGCGCGTGTGTTTGCCGGACGTCTTGAGCCCCGAAGGCCGCGCCTGGTTCGGGGCGCAATTCTCCAGGCTGACCGGCATGGGCGTGGAGGGCTTCTGGCTGGACATGAACGAGCCCGCGATCTTCTACGCGCCGGGCGATAAGGCCGCCCTGACCGAAGCGCTGAGGAAGATGGGGTCCGGAGCCCTGGACGCGATGGACTTTATTACGTTCGCGGGGGAGGTCGCTCGGCTCAGCGACTTTTCCGTAGAACAGAAGAAGCTTTACCACCGCGTGAACGGCCGATTGGTTCGGCACGACGAAGTGCACAACCTGTACGGCGGCATGATGGCGCGGGGCGCGGCGGAGGCCATTTCCGCGCGCGAGCCGGACAAGCGGTACCTGATGCTGTCTCGCAGCTCCGTGATCGGCATGCACCGCTACGCCGGAATCTGGACCGGGGACAACCACTCCTGGTGGTCGCACCTGCTGCTGAACATTCAGATGATGCCGGGGCTGAACCTTTGCGGATTTTTGTTCGCGGGCGCCGATATCGGCGGCTTTGAAGGGGACACCACGGAGGATCTGCTGCTGAGGTGGTTTCAGTTCGGCGTGTTCACGCCGCTGATGCGCAACCATTCCACCATGGGTATCCGCTTTCAGGAGCCCTACCGGTTCGACAACCTGGAGGCGTTTCGAAGCGTGATGGGCGCCAGGTACCGGCTGCTTCCGTACTTGTACAGCGAGTTCGTTAAGGCGGCGAGAAGCGGCGGTCTGTACATGCGGGCGCTCGCCTTCGACTACCCTGGCGACCCGCTCACAACGCAATTTGAGGACCAGCTGCTGGTCGGCGAGGGGCTTATGATCGCGCCGGTGCATACGCAAAACGCCGCCGGACGCACCGTCTACCTTCCGGAGGACATGCTGCTCATCAGAATTCAGGGAGATACGGCCCGGACGGAGCCATTGCCCGCGGGCCTCCGGTTCGTTCCCATGGGGCTAAATGAAGTGGTGCTGTTCCTGCGGCCCGGCCATCTGCTGCCGCTGGCCGAAAGGGCGCTGTGCGTCGATCAGCTCCGGGACAACCGGCTGGATGTTCTTGGCTTTGGCGCGGAAGAAATCCACTACCTGCTCTACCGGGACGACGGGCTCACCTCCGATTTCGAAAATCCGGATCACTATACCCGAATCACCTGGCGGCCGGAGTAGTTGCCGGAACGGGGAAATTTATAGACAGTCTGGGCTCTTCGGCTTTTGCCGGAGGGCCATTTTTTGTAGATCTGTCCGCAGGTATATGCACAATTGTGCGCAATGCACGACTACACGCGTTGCGTGATAGACGTAACGGCATATTTATCGGAACTTTTATTTTCTCTATTGACAAGTGTTTAGATTTAAGTATAATTTGTTTCAACAAGACTTGTAAAAAGATAAGAATAAATCAGGAGGCAAACATGTTGAACGCCGGGATTGAAACGCTGGTGTCCCAGATGACGCTTGATGAGAAAGCTGGTCTTTGCTCCGGATTAAACAATGCCGATACCAAACCCGTTCCGCGTTTGGGCATCCCTTCCATAAAAATGCATGACGGCCCGAACGGACTACGGCGCGAGGACGAAAGCGCTCCCGGCGACAGCGTAGGCTATGTTTCCGTGCCCGCCACCTGTTTTCCGGGTGGCTGCGCGCTGGCCGCATCGTGGGATGAAGGGCTGATGGAGCGGCTGGGCGCGCTGCTGGCGGAGGAGTGCCACGCGGAAGCCTTGCCGATCCTGCTTGGTCCGGCGATCAACATCAAGCGCACGCCGCTGTGCGGACGCAACTTCGAATATCTGAGCGAGGACCCGTTCCTGGCGGGCAAGCTGGCGGCGGCCTATATCCGGGCGGTGCAGGCAAACGGCATCGGCACGGGCCTCAAGCATTTCGCGGTGAACAATCAGGAAAAGCGCCGGATGTCGGTGGACGCCATTGTGGATGAACGCACGCTGAGGGAGATCTATCTGGCCGGGTTTGAGATGGCGGTTAAAGAAGGAAATCCCTGGACGGTGATGTGCGCGTACAACCGCCTCAACGGCACGTATTGCAGCGAGAACCGGTGGCTGCTGGACGATGTGCTGCGCGGCGAGTGGGGATACGATGGTTTTGTCATGAGCGATTGGAGCGCGGTGCACGACCGCGTGAGGGGACTCGAAGCCGGCCTGGAGCTGGAGATGCCCTACAAAAACGATGTCAACGATAAGAAGATCGCTCAGGCGGTGCGCGAAGGACGCCTCTCCGAAAAGACGCTGGACCGGGCGGTGGAGCGCATGCTGCGCGTCATCCTGAAGGGGACCAAGAGCCTGAAGGCCGGCGCGCGCTACGATAAGGAATTGCACCACCGGCTCGCCCGCGGGCTTGCGGCGGAGTGCATGGTGCTGTTGAAAAACGAGGCCGGGATGCTTCCGCTGAGCGGGGAGCAAAGTCTCGCGGTGATCGGCGCGTTTGCCGAGAATCCTCGCTTCCAGGGCGGCGGCGCGGCGCACGTGCGGCCGACGCGGGTGGATTCCCCGCTTCAGGAGATTCGAGTCTACGCGCCGGACGCGGCGTACGCGCCGGGGTACCATCCCGGGCTTGCCGAACCGGACAGCGCGCTGATCGCCGAGGCGGTGGCGCTTGCAAAGCGGTGCGAGCGCGCGGTGGTGTTTGCCGGACTTCCCGACGAGATGGAAAGCGAGGCTTTTGACCGCGCCGATCTGCGCATGCCCCAAGCGCACGTGCGGTTGATCGAGGCTGTCTCGGCGGCCAACCCCAACACCGCCGTGGTGCTGATG
>JAEVZE010000042.1 GCA_023392395.1 Bacillota bacterium | reverse complement strand
GATGCGCCGCTCGGCGGCGTCGATGGATTCGTGGATCGTCCGGATGTCGGCGCCCTCGTCCACCTCGGCGTGCACCGAGGCCATCAGCCGCCCCGGTCCGTAGTCGTGGACGATCAGATCATGCACGCCCGCGATGCCGTTTCCGCTAAGCACCATCTGCGTGATTTTGCGCACAAGTTCCGGGTCGGGCTTCTGGCCCAGGATCAGCGAAATCACTTCCCGCGCGATCTTGAAGCCGCCGTAGAAGATGAACAGCGACACAAGGATGCCGGCGGGCGCGTCCACGTTCCAGCCATAGCGGGTGCCAAGGAACGCGCTGATCACGATCATCGTGGTGACGATCACGTCGTTCATACTGTCGGAGGCGGCGGCGAAGAGCACGCTCGAATCAATCCTGCGGCCCAGCGCCCGGTTGTAGCCGAACATGAACAGCTTGATCAGGATGGAGGCGCCCAGCGCCAGCAGCATCGGAAGGCTCACCTGGATGGGCTCCGGCGCAACCAGCTTCTTGACCGATTCTTTTAATAGCTCGGTGGCGACCACGAAGATCATCATCGCCACGATCAGCGCGCTTATATACTCCGCGCGCCCGTGGCCGAACGGGTGCTCGCGGTCGGGCCTGCGGGCGGCCATGCGCATACCGATCAGCGCCACCAGCGAGGAGCCGGTGTCGGAGATGTTGTTGAAGGCGTCGGACAGGATGGCCACCGAGCCGGACAGAATGCCGATGGCGAGCTTCATCGCAAACAGCGTCAGGTTGAAGCCGATGCCCAGGCTCCCCGCCAGCATGCCCACCCGAGCGCGGGAGCGCTCGTTCCTCGGGTCCTCGTACCCCGGCGCGTACTTTTTCAGCAGAGAATCGACCACCCGAGCGCCCCCCTTGATGCAATCGTTTTGATCGGCAAGATTTCCGCCAAGTGCCTTCGCACCTGAGAATCGTTCCCGGTGACCCGTGCGCCGGGAGCGCGTTTCCAGAACCAGTGCGCACTACTTACGGAGGAAACATTTCCTTCCGTCAGCGTGCCGCCCGGAAATCCCTGAGAATTTCAGGCTCGCGCAGCGATTTTTCTTCCATTGGAAAAACTGGAGGTTTTTTCAATGCCATGGATTATAAGGCCGTCCCTGCGCGTTGTCAAGCGCGCCCTATTTTGGTATAATGCCGGTAACGCCCATGAAAGGGGATAAAAATATGTCGCTCAAGAATCCGCGCTTCGACACGCTGCAGGCCCACGCCGGCCAGATCCCGGACCCCACCACGAAATCCCGGGCGGTGCCGATCTATATGACCACGTCCTATACTTTTGACAGCGTTTCGGACGCCGCCCAGGTGTTCGCGCTGCAAAAGGATGGCAACATCTACACCCGCATCATGAACCCCACCACGGACGTGCTGGAAAAGCGCCTGGCGGCTCTTGAGAGCGGCGTTGCGGGCTTGGCGTTCTCGTCGGGTATGGCGGCCATCGCGGCGGCGATTTTGAACGTGGCGGTGGCGGGCGACGAGATCATCTCCGCCCAGTCGCTCTACGGCGGCACCTACACGCTGTTTTCCCGGCGCTTCCCGGAGCGCTATGGCGTCAAGGTGCATCTTTTCGACATTGAAGACCTCTCCGGCATGGAAAACGCGATCAACGAAAAAACCCGCGCGCTCTACTTTGAAACCATCGGGAACCCCGGCATGAACATCCCGGACATCAAGGCGCTTTGTGATATGGCCCACCGGCACGGCCTGCCGGTGATCGTGGACAACACCTTCGCTTCGCCCTACCTGATCCAATTGAAGAATTTCGGCGTGGACGTGGCGGTGCACTCGCTGACCAAGTACGTGGGCGGCCACGGTGCGGCCATCGGCGGCGCGATCGTGGACCTTGGCACCTTCCCGTGGAAGGGCAACCCCCGCTTCCAGGATTTCAACCAGCCGGACGAGAGCTACCACGGCATGGTGTACGCGGACGTGCCCGCGCCGTTCGCCACCAAGGCACGGGTGCAGGGCCTTCGCGACGTGGGCTCCTGCATCAGCCCATTCAACGCGTTTTTGCTGCTGCTGGGGCTTGAGACACTGTCCCTTCGCGTCGAGCGCCACTGCCGGAACGCCGAGAAAATCGCCTCGTTCCTGGCAAACCATCCGGCGGTGGGCTGGGTCAACTACCCGGGGCTCCCCGGCGACAAGTACTATGAACGCAAACAACGCTACCTGCCCAAGGGCGCGGGCAGCATCCTGACGTTTGGCATCAAAGGCGGCTATCAGGCGGGCGTCAAGTTCATCGAGGCGCTGTCGATTTTCAGCCACCTGGCCAACGTCGCCGACGCGAAATCCCTGATCATCCACCCCGCCTCCACCACCCACGGCCAGTTGGACGAGGAAGAACTGAACCGCGCGGGCGTGCCCGCGGACATGATCCGCGTGTCGGTGGGCCTGGAGGATGCCGGGGACCTGATCGAGGACCTGGAGGCGGCGCTGGCCGCATCCCAGAGGTAGCCGCATGCTATACAATGAGATTAAGCACGTTCTGCCGGAATTCCAGTTTGAAGGCAAGTACAAGTCCGTGGAGGAGCTGCACTCAGGCAACATCAACTTCACCTACCACCTGGTGTACACGGCGGGCGGGCAGGAAAAGCACTATACGCTGCAGCACATCAACTCCTACGTCTTCAAGGACCCCGTCAAGGTGATGCACAACATCGAGCGCGTGACTGGGCACCTTAGGGAAAGCCTCGTCGCCGAAGCCATGGACCCCCAGCGCCATGTGCTGGAGCTGGTGCCCGCCCGGGACGGCATGACGCTGGTCCGGGACAGCGAGGGCGGGTTCTGGCGCGCGTACCGCTACATTGAAAACGCCACCGCCTACGACCAGGTGGCCGAATTGCGCCAGTTTTTTGAGGCTGGGCGGGGCTTTGGCATGTTCCAGCGCCGCCTGTTCGACTTCCCGGCGGGGGAACTGTACGAGACCATCCCGGGCTTCCATCATACGACGCGCCGCTTCTACGCATTCGTGCAATCGGTGGCGGACGACCAGGCGGGGCATGTGTCCGAGCTCGAGGACGAAATCGAGTTCTTCTTCGAGCGACGCAGGATGATGGGACAGATCGTAAAACTCCTCTCGGACGGCAAACTGCCGGTGCGAGTAACCCACAACGACACCAAGGTAAACAACGTCATGATCGATGATGTTTCGGGCGAGGCCATCTGCGTGATCGACCTGGACACCGTGATGCCGGGCTCCTCGCTCTACGATTACGGCGACGCCATCCGCTTCGGCGCGTCCACCGCCGCCGAGGACGAGCCGGACCAGGACAAAATCGCGCTGGATATGGACAAGTTCGAGCAGTTCACCCGCGGTTTCTTCCAGGAGACCAAGGGTTTCCTGACGAAGGGAGAACTATTGATGATGCCGCTGGGCACGAAGGTCATGACCTGCGAACTCGCGATGCGCTTCCTGAAGGACTACATCGACGGCGATCTGTACTTCAAGGTCAAGTCCCCCGAACACAACCTGATCCGCGCCCGCGCGCAGATGAAGCTTCTGACCGACATCGAGGAAAAGTACGACCGGATGACGGCGTTCGTGGAACAGCTGGTCGGGGAGTAACGGCCTCCGGCGGCCCGCTTTTTGAAAAAAGCGGGGGCAAAAACTTTACGAGCAAGAACGCTCGCGGGTTCGCGGGCGTTCTTCTGAGCATCGAAAAACCCTTCGGTTTTTTCGATGCGTTAGGGAAAACTGCGTGCGCCTGAAATTCTCCGGAATTTCCGGGCGGCGCACTGACTGATGGGATTGTTTGTTCTCCCAATGTGCGCACTGGGAGAACAAACCCATTTCCGGCGCGCTTGTCGCCGGAAATGATGGAATCCCTTCGGGACTTTGTTGGTGGTCTGAACGCCCGCGAATGCGCGGGCGTTCTTGTGCGCATTCCCCAGTTTGGTCTTCCCGGTTCAACCCAATTCGAATTGGATTTTTGCTGACCAGTTCTTTGAATCATATGGACTTTTCCGGTTTTTGCCGTATAATGGGCGCATAGGCAATGCCGATGAGGGCATCGCCACGACGTGACAGTGGATCATCCGGGGGAAGGAGGAAGGCCTGTGGGCATTTCAGGGGTTGGATACGGAGGTATGAACCACTACGCATTCGCTCAGGCAATTGCCCCAAGACCGACGTCCGGCAATGGCACGATCGATGCCGCGCAGGCCGGACAGGCTGTCCTTGCCGCCAGGTCAGCATCGGGCGCACGCGCTGTGGGCAGGCCGGACGATGCCAAGCCGACGGAACAAATCGGCGCCGTCGAATGCCAAACATGCAAGAACAGGAAGTACCAGGACGGCTCCAACGATCCCGGGGTGTCTTTCAAAACGCCAGGGCACATTGATCCCGCCAATGCCCAGTCCGTCGTCAGGGCGCACGAACAGGAGCATGTTTCGAATGAACAGGCAAAAGCTCAATCAGGGGAACGCAAGATCATCTCCCAGAGCGTGAGTCTTTTCACCTCGATTTGCCCGGAATGCGGGCGCGTCTATGTTTCCGGGGGTGTGACCAGGACGGTCACGGCGTCCGCCGACAAGCAAACGCAGGGTTCGCCGTACAAAACGGAGGGAAGCCCGCGTGGAAAGCTCCTTTACGCGACCGCATAATCCGTCCAAATCATGCACCCAACGGGGCTGTCGCGATAACCATTTTTTGAAGCAATGACAATAGACCGACCCTCAACACGCTTGAGAAGGTCGGTCTATTGTTTCATTCTTCATGATCGCGGCAGCCTTTGGGGCGGACTTGAGTCTGGGAAATACCTTTGGTTGCCTTGTTAGCAGAGGCTTTGTCTTCTACCGCAGAGCCTCGAGTTCTTGGATGCGCTCGGCGAGGGCTTCGAGGGTCTTCCGAGCATTCTCCAGCTTGCCCTTCTCGTTTTCGATCAGCTGGGCCGGGGCTTTCGAGAGGAAGCCCTCGTTCTGCAGCATCGCCTCACCGCGGGCGATGTCGCGGGTCGTAGCGTCCCGGTCCTTTCCGAGGCGGGTAAGCTCCTTGTCCACGTCCACCAGGTCGCCAAGCGGCATAAACAGCGCGCAGGCGTCCGTCACGGCGGAGGCGGACTTGTCCGGGTTCGGGTCGCCCTCCCCGATCAGCTCCAGAGCGCTGACCGACGCAAGCCTCTTGAAGTAGGTCTCGGCGGAGGCGATGGCGCTCTTCCAATCGATCGCGCCCTCGCGGGGCCGGACGATCAGCCGCGCCTTGCGGCCGGCGGCCACGTTCATCTCGGCGCGCAGGTTGCGGACGGCGCGGATGATGTCCATCACGCCCTCAAGGCGCTGCGCGTCCTCCGGGAAGTCGCGTTCGCCGTCAATGGCGGGCCAGCTGGACACCATGATGGAGCCCTCGCAGCCGGGCAGGTGGTGGTACACCTCGTCGGTGATGAACGGCATGAACGGGTGCAAAAGCTTCAAAAGCCCGATCAACACGTGGTACAGCACCGCGCGGGCGACCGGCGCGCCGGATTCATCGGACAGGCGAGGCTTCGCCATTTCGATGTACCAGTCGCAGAACTCGCTCCACGCGAAGTCGTAGATCTTCTGCGCGGACAGGCCCAGGTCGTAGGTTTCGAGGCCATTGGTCACGCCCCTCAACGCCTCGTAGAACCGGGTCAGGATCCAGCGGTCGGGCGCTTCGAGAAGCTTCGGGTCGATGGACTCAAGCGCCGCGGGCGCTTCGCCATTCAGATTCATCAGCACAAACCGGGAGGCATTCCAAACCTTATTGGCGAAGTTGCGGAAGGCTTCGAATTTTTCACTGGACACGCGCACGTCGCCGCCGGGGGCCACGCCCATCGCCAGCGAGAAGCGCAGCGCGTCACAGCCGTACTTGTCGATGACCTCCAGGGGGTCAATGCCGTTGCCGAGGGACTTGGACATCTTGCGGCCCTGCGCGTCCCGCACCAGGCCGTGCAGCGAAACGGTGTCAAACGGCAGGCTCCCCATCTGCTCGATGCCGGAGAAGATCATCCGGGCGTCCCAGAAGAAGATGATGTCGTAGCCCGACAGCATGACGCTGGTCGGGTAGAAGTACTTGAGGTCCTGGGTCTCCTCCGGCCAGCCCAGCGTGGAGAACGGCCACAACGCGGAGGAAAACCATGTGTCCAGCACGTCCTCGTCCTGATGCAGGTGCGTGCCGCCACACTTCGGGCACTTGTCAGGCGCAGTCCGGGCGACCACCATTTCGCCGCAATCCTCGCAGTAGTAGGCGGGGATGCGGTGGCCCCACCACAGCTGGCGGGAGATGCACCAGTCCCGGATGTTCTCCATCCAGTTCAGGTAGATCTTGGTGAACCGCTCGGGCACAAACTTGAGCTCGCCCGTCTGCGCCGCGCGGACGGCGGGTTCGGCCAGCGGCTTCATCTTCACGAACCACTGGGTGGACACCAGCGGCTCCACCGTGTCGTGGCAGCGGTAGCACGCGCCCACGTTGTGGGTGAGCGGCTCGGTCTTGACCAGAAGGCCCAGCGCCTCGAGTTCGTTCAGCACCGCCTTGCGGCACTCCTGGCGGGTCATCCCCTTGTACTTTCCAGCGGCCTCGTTCATGGTGCCGTCGTCGTTCAGAACGCGCAGCACCGGCAGGTCGTGCCGCTGGGCGACTTCAAAGTCGTTGGGGTCGTGGGCCGGGGTCATCTTGACCGCGCCGGTGCCGAACACCGGGTCCACGTAATCGTCCGCCACCACCGGGAGCTCCCGCCCGACGAGGGGCAGGATCACGGTCTTGCCGATCAGTTTTGTGTAGCGTTCGTCCCCCGGGTTCACCGCCACGCCGGTATCGCCCAGCATGGTTTCGGGCCGCGTGGTGGCCACCACCACGCCCTCGCCGCCGTCCGCGCCGGGGTAGCGGATGTACCAGAGGCTGGCCGTCACTTCGCCATATTCCACCTCGGCGTCGGACAGCGCGGTCTTGCACACCGGGCACCAGTTGATGATGCGGTTGCCACGGTAGATCAGGCCCTTCTCATACAGTCGCACGAATACCTCAACCACCGCGCGGTTCAGGCCTTCGTCCATCGTGAAGCGCTCTCGGGACCAGTCGCAGCTGGCGCCCAAGCGGCGCTGCTGGCGGGTGATCCTTCCGCCGTATTCGTTCTTCCACTGCCAGGCGCGGCGCAGGAATTCCTCGCGCCCCAGGTCTTTTTTGGACAGACCCTCTTTTTTGAGCGCGTCGACGATCTTCACCTCCGTCGCGATGGAGGCGTGGTCGGTGCCCGGCAGCCACAGCGTCGGGTCGCCCTTCATGCGGTGGTAGCGGGTCAGCGCGTCCTGTGGAAGCGTGTCCAGCGCGTGGCCCATGTGCAGTTGCCCGGTGATGTTGGGCGGCGGCATCATGATGACGAAGGGCTTTTTGCCGGGCACGCGTTTGGCGGTGAAATAGCCGCTCTCCTCCCACTCCCGGTAGAGCCGCTCCTCCACCTCCTGGGGCGAGAACACCTTGTCCATTTCAAACTGCTCCACTTGCAATCTCCTTTCCAAATGAAAAGAGTGATTCCCCCCAAAGGGCGAATCACTCCGCGGTACCACCTTCATTTGCGGCCAAAGCCGCCTTTCACGCGCGGTAAGGGGCGCACCCCTGCGGGCTATTTACCCGGCAGCCTCCGAAGCGACCTTCGCGCGCGTCCTTCCCGAGGCGGTCTTGCAGCCGGTGGGCCGCCCTCTCTTACGGGGGATCGCGCCTACTCCTCTTCGTCATAGGCGGTATAATGTGGTCATTATAATCGGGAAAAATCGCCCCGTCAATCAGAATGCTTCAATTTTAACCCAACAGCCTGCAAAACCCCTCGCGTCTTCCAATCGTTTCCAGCGACCTGCGCGCCGGAAACGTGTTTGCACCACCAGTGCGCACACTGGTGGTGCAAACAATTCTTTCAGTCAGCAGACCGCCCGGAAATTCCGCAGAATTTCAGGCCTGCGCAGAACCTCTTCCTTCGCGCCCAAAAACCCTCGGTGTTTTTCAACGCCTTGTTTTATCCTTGCTTCGCCTGCTTGGGCTTGACCAGCGCGGAGTACGCGTAAACGAACAACGCCGCCACCGACAGCGCCACCGCCGCATACAACAGCACGCTGCCCAGCGTGGTCAGCCAACCCGCTGTATGCCACGGGAAGACGAACGTCAGCGCCAGAATGAACGCCACGGTCGCCGCCTTGCCCAACTGGTTGGCGGAGACGACCACGTTTTTCCGCAGCATCCACATGCTGCCCGCCATCATCAGGATTTCCTTGACCGCCATTACGGCCAGCACCCACCAGGGGATCAGAGGCGGCTGCGACTTGGCAAAACAAAACAGCACCGCGAGCAGCAAAAGCTTGTCGGCCAGCGGGTCGAACAGCTTTCCGAAGGCGGTGATCTGGTTCCACTTGCGTGCAAGGTACCCGTCCAGGCAGTCCGTCAGGCTTGCCAGAAGAAAAATGAGCAGCGAAACCGCCGGAGCGACTCGCTCATACGTCAGAACGAACACCGGGATCATCGCGATGCGAAGCGCCGTGAGAAAATTGGGCAAATTCATTCGTCTGACTCCTTTGGTAACATCCCGGTAAAAATCATAGCAGGGCAGCGGCGGAATGTCAATCGAAGGTTAAAATTCCACGTTTTGCGCATGGTCCCCTCCATGTTCCGCGTTCTCTTCGCAAGCGTATGCATTCTGAACGCATGCCCATGCCTAATATTCCACGCCTTTCCGCGCCGGGATCCCGGCGGCGTATGGATGCTTGACCATGCGCATCTCGGTCACGTAGTCGGCCAGATCGACGAGTTTCTCCGGCGCGTTCCGCCCGGTCAGCACCAGTTCGGTGCCGCGGTACTTGTGGCCGATCAGGTACGCCAACTGGCCCTGATCAATCGCACCCGCGCCCACCGCGCCCAGCGCCTCGTCCAGGATCACCAGGTCCACGTCCTTGTCGCAGGCGGCGTCGCAGGCCTCGTCGAACAGCGCCTGCTGGGCCTCGGCCCAGGCGGCCTTTTCTTCCTCCGTCATGTCCCAGGTGAACTTCTTCACCGGGCAGTCCGCCCGCCGCACAATGCCCGGCGCAATCTTGGCAAGCGATGTCAGTTCGCCCGTGGGCTGGCTCTTGCAGAACTGGAAGACGCGAACCTTGAGCCCCGCCCCCAGCGCCCTCAGCGCCAGGCCCATCGCGGCGGTGGTCTTGCCCTTGCCCTCGCCGGTATAGATGTGCGTCAGACCCTTCGTCATGGCCTATCACCTCCCACCCATTATACAGAGCCGCGAAAAACCGCGTCCAGTCTTCTCCAAAATTTAACTTGATTGAGCCCCTATTTTCAGCCTATAATCTAATTTCCCTCAATTTTCATCATAAACGGGAGGTCGCCGGCATGCAGGACCATCCAGCGCTTTTGGAAGAGCAATCGCACCTGAGTGAAACGCTCTCGACCATCCGCCAGGAACGCGTCCACGCGGACGAGGAGCTCAAACATGCCGTCCTCGCGTTGAACGAAGCCCGGAAGAGCCTTCCAGATGCGCTGCCCGTCCGGGAGATGCTGTATGCCCGGGCCGAGGAGACGCTCAGGCACCTCTCCCTCTCCGCGGGCCGCCCCTACTTCACCCGGATCGACTTTGTGGAGAAGGACGGAAAGCATACCTACTACATCGGCCGCTGGGGCGTGCTGAAAGCGGATTCCATGGACAGCGTGGTCACCGACTGGCGCGCGCCGGTGGCGAACCTGTACTACTCCGGGCAGATCGGGCCGATGCGCTACGTCGCGCCCGACGGCGTGATCGAGGGCGAATTGACGCTCAAGCGCCAGTTCGGCATCGAGCGCGGCGAACTGACCAGCATCTTCGACGTGGATCTGGCTACGGCGGACGCTCTACTGCAAAAGGTGCTCTCAGAGCGCACATCAGAGCGCCTGCGCGACATCGTGACCACCATTCAGTCGGAGCAGAACCTGGTGATCAGGCACCCTTTGGAGAAGTCCATGGTGGTGCAGGGTGCGCCGGGCTCCGGCAAGACCACGGTGGCGCTGCACCGGATCGCGTACCTGTTGTATGCCTACCCGAAACTTCAGCCCGACCAGATGGTGATTCTGGCCCCCAGCCCTCTGTTTTTGAACTTCATCGCAGGCGTGCTGCCGGACCTGGGCGTCGAGCGGGTGCGGCAAACCACCTTCGACGGCTTCCTTCGGACCTTGATGGACCTGCCCAAGCTGGGCGCCTTCGAACAGGAGCCGCCGGAGCAGAAAGCGCGGGACGCACTGGCAAAAGGCGCGCCGGAGAACGAGGCGGGGATCGACGCCTGGCTAAACGACTATGAACAATCCTTTGTTTGCCGCGACATCGCCTTCGGCCCGGTGAAGCTCTACGACCGGGCGGAACTGACGCAATTTCTGCTGGTGGACGAGGCCCCCTTCCCGATGGCGCGCCGGCTGAAGGAATTTGAAAAGCAGCTGACCGCCCGGGTGAAGCGCGCGGCGCGGACGATTGAGAAATACTTCACCGACGAGGCCACCCGGCGCGCCGAAAAGCTGCGCGCCACGGTCTCCGACCCGGTGGCGCTTCGAGAGAAGATTTCGGCGCTCTTTAAAAGCCTGGACGAGCGGGTTGCCGAGGCCAAAGACGAGATCAAGCCCTTCCTCAAGCGGGAAATGGCCGCCTTCCCGCCGGTGGACCCGGCGTCGGTCTACAAGGCGTACCTGAAGGATCAGGCGGCCTCGCCTGATCCCGCGGTCCGGGAAGCCAGCGAGCGGGCGCTCAAGAGGATGGAGGAGCGCAAGGCCGTCGCCCGGGACGACCTGGCGGTGCTGGGGCTGATCGCGCTCAGGATGACGGAAGTCAAAAAGCCGGATGCCAGGCATCTGGTGATCGACGAGGCCCAGGACTTCAGCGCGCTGGAGTTCGCGCTTTTAAGCCGAATCGCGCCGGGGGCGACGGTCACCGCCGTGGGCGATCTAATGCAGTCCATCGGCGCGGGCGGCATCACCGACTGGGATCAGCCGCCGTCGCTGCAAAGGGCCGTCCGGCGGGAATTGACCGTCAGCTACCGCAGTACCGTGGAAATCATGCATCTGGCGGAGGCAGTGTTTTCGCACTTCCCCGCGCCGGGCATCGCGCCGCCCAAGACGGTGCTGCGCCACGGCGACCCGCCGGTGGCGCGGGAGTTCAAGGGCCGGGCGGCGCAGACGAAGATCGTCGATCAGCTGGCCCGGGAGTGGCAGCAGCAGGGCATGAGCTCCATTGCGGTCATCGGTCGGAATGAAGCGGCCCTGCGCGAGCTTCTGAAGGCGCTGCCCAAATCCTTGGGCGCGAAGCTGCTCTCGGCGGACGACCCGGAGGCGCTCAGCGGCGTGATGCTGGCCTCTGCGAGCGCGGTCAAGGGTCTGGAGTTCGACGCGGTGATCCTGGCGGACGTAAGCTGCGAGGCCTTCCCCGCCGACCCCCGTTCCGCCAGGCTCCTGTATGTGTGCCTGACCCGCGCGCTGCACAAGCTGGCGGTGCTGCACGAAGGCGATCAGACGCCTCTGCTGGAAGGCGCGCTGTAGGAATAAATATCATACATCGGCGTTCCGCCGTTACGCAATCGCTTACGGCGTGGTCGTGGGCGATTGTGTGTTTACTTGAAAGCGTTTGAATTTGCTATCGTTCTGATGTATACTATATCTGTGAAATGATGGCTTTCGGAGGATTTGATGGCGGGGAAATCGTCTACGACAAAAAAACAGGGGACTAAAGCCAATGCGCCGCGAGGAACCAGCGCCAGCGCGCCGCGGGGCGCGAAGGCGCGGGAAACCGCGTCCAGGCCGCAGCCGCCGGAAGATCGAAGCTTGCTTCGCGAGGTGCTGGGCGTCGTCATGATGGGCGCCGGGCTGTTGCTCGCGTATTTTTGTTTTGCGGAGGGCGACGCCGCCGAGGCGGTGCTCCGGGTATTGAAGGGGCTCGCGGGTTCGCTATTCTTTGTGGTGCCGCTGATCGTCGTCTGGATCGGCGCGCTGATCACCTTCGCGACCAA